>CALUSZ010000084.1 GCA_944323495.1 Candidatus Gastranaerophilales bacterium | reverse complement strand
CTTTTGTGGTTCGAGCGCGAGGAGGCAGAGAGCGGAGTGCTTTTGCGAAGTACGTAAGTACTGGAGCAAAACACGCAGCCTCGTTTAACGCCGACGAGCAAGACAATCCACCCCTGCCCAATACTTTTAAAGACTCCTTGAAGGAGTCTTTTTTAATTACTGTATAATACGACTAAATCACCATCTGCCAGAATTGTACTGCCTTTAGGTATAATATGGTCACGCCCGCGCTTAATTAAGACTATCATTTCATTTTTTCCTAAGCCTATATCTTTAATACTTTTTCCGCACCATCTGTGCTCTTTATGAATCAGCAATTCTTTTAGCTCTATATCATCATCACTTTGGCTTATAGGAAGGCTTAGCGTTATTCTATCGCCGCTATTAACGACTGTTCCACCTTTAGGTACAATTCTTTCTTTGCCTCTTTGCAAAAACAGAGCAATTGCATTGTGCGGGAATTCTATATCTTTTATTTTTTTACCAACCCATTCGTGGTCCTTTTTTATATTAATTTTTAAGAGCTTAATTGCGCATTCTTCCTGATAATCATTAAATGTTTTTCTTATGTCCGAAAACTCATCAAGCATATTTATTTTTTTAGACATATAAGGCAGTAAAGTACCCTGAGATGCAACTGAGAGAATTGATATTAAAAACACCAGATGGAATAAATCATAGTGCAGAGTAATTCCGCTGTCTGTTGTTGCGATTATTGCAAATACGATTGAGGCAACCCCTCTTAAACCCGCCCAGGAGACAAGCAGACATTGGTTAATACTTGCTTTAAACGGCAGAAGCAGTGCAAAAATAACAATAGGACGTGCTATAAAAGTTAGGAAAAGAAATATTAAAGTTCCGGTAAGAAGTATCTGCGGGACTTCTCTTGGAAATGCAAGAAGCCCTAATGTAAAGAAAATCCCTATTTGCGCGAGTTTTGTTATACCATCAAAGAAATTCATCATTGCTGATTTATTCGGAATTTTTGCGTTACCGAGGATTATTCCAAGAAAATACACTGAAAGGAATGGGTTCCCGTTGTATAACTCCGGAAGTGCATACGCAGCTAAGACTATGGCTATAACAAATAGGGTATCGTTACCTTCTGTAATGATTTTTGTTTTTTCAAAAATAAAAATAGCAGCTTTTGCAATCAAAATACCTGTTAGTATCCCGAAAATCATTTGCTTTAAAAAGAGTATAAAAACAAAACCGCAGCTTTGCCCTTGCAATAATGTCATAGCAAGAATTACAAGCACATATGACATCGGATCATTACTACCGCTTTCGATTTCTAAAAGCGGAGCTGTGTGTTCTTTTAAATTAAGGTTTTTTGAACGCAATATTGAAAAGACAGATGCTGCATCAGTAGAACTGATAACAGAGCCGATAAGAAAACTTTCTAGAAAATTCAGATGAAGAATAAAATGGCAAAAAATACAGGTCAAAATTGCCGTTCCCAAGACACCTATCGTAGATAAAATAGATGCTTGTTTTATAATTGGTTTGGCAGTTTTCCATTTAGTACAGAACCCACCATAGAATATAATGAATCCAAGGGCAATAGAGCAAAGTTCTTTGGTTAGGGTAAAATCTGAAAAACTAATTTTAAAGAGCCCGTCAGAGCCAAATAACATTCCAAGACACATGAAAAAAAGCAGTGCCGGAATTCCTATGGAATTCAAGAATTTATTCGTAAAAATAGCTGATAGAATAACTACCGCGCACAAAATTATAATAAGCTCCATCAGACGATTATTTTCCTTATTTACCTATGGGGCCATTATTATAACATGTTTTAGCTTTTTAAGTAAGCCTCTATAAATCCATCAATATCACCGTCCATAACAGCATCAACATTACCCATCTCGTAGCCAGTTCGGTGATCTTTTACTAATTTATACGGATGAAAAACATACGAACGGATTTGTGAGCCAAAATTTATATCAAAATTTTCGCCTTTTAATTCTGCAAGTTTTTTTTCGTGCTCGCGCTGCCTTAGCTCTAAAAGTTTTGAAGCAAGCATTTGCATCGCATTTTCCTTATTTTGAAGCTGCGAGCGTTCTTGCTGGCATTTGATAACTATACCTGTAGGCTTATGCAAAATTCTTACTGCCGTTTCAACCTTGTTAACATTTTGGCCGCCGGCGCCTCCGGAGCGCATTGTATCAACTTCTATATCCTCTGGCGGAATAACTATTGTTTTTTCATAATCTGGAATAATCGGGGAAACTTCACAGGAGGCAAAACTTGTTTGCCGCTTGCCGTTTGCATTGAAAGGCGATATTCTTACAAGCCTGTGTACACCCTTTTCTGCTTTTGCATAACCGTATGCGTATTTTCCTGAAATTTTTATTGTAGCAGATTTAATCCCTGCTTCTTCGCCTTCTGACTTATCTACAACTTCAACCTTCCAACCTCTGGATTCTGCCCACCTTGTGTACATTCTTAAAAGCATCTCTGCCCAATCCTGAGCATCGGTTCCACCTGCTCCAGCATTAATCGAAAGAAAAGCGTCAGCCTCATCATACTCTCCTGATAACATTCTCTGTATTTCATATTTATCAAGCTCTTTTTCTAAACCTGCAAGCTGTCCGCTGCTCTCTTGAATAAGTTCTTCGTCTCCTATTTCAACGGCTGTTTTATAATCCTCTAAAATATTATCCCATCTGGAAAACATTTCGAGCGTTTCTTTTATCTCTCTTGATTTTTGTCCGAGTTCAGATGCCAGATTTTGATTCGCCCAAACTTCAGGTGTTTGAAGCCTTGATTCAAGATCCTCCAAATCACCCGCTAATTTTGCAAAATCAATCCCTTTTTTATCTTCTTTTACTCGCTGTTCCAGCTCTTGTATATTCATAATTTTTCGACTAATTCCACAACTTTTTTATGTATATTCTCTATTGTATCAGAAGAATTAATAATTTTCACTCTGTCCGGTTCATTTTTGGCAATTTCTAAATAGCCGTTTCTTACCCTGTTAAAAAAGTCAATTCCGGCCGATTCCATGCGGTCCTTGTTGTTTCCGACTCTTGCGAGCGATGTTTCAATATCAATATCAAAAACAATTGTTAAATCGGGTTTTAAGCCGCTTACGGCAATTTCATTAAGCATATTAATCCGCTCAATATCCAAACCGCGTCCATATCCCTGATATGCAACAGTAGAATCTGTGTGCCGGTCACAGAGAACAATTTTCCCTGCTTCAAGCGCCGGTTTTACTATACAGTCTACATGCTGCGCCCTGTCGGCTAAAAATAAAAACGATTCACAATTTGGAGAAACAGGCCCTTCATAGTTCAAAAGAATTTCTCTTAACTTAACTCCGAGCCCCTTTGCACCGGGTTCTCTTGTTAAAAGTGTTGATTGTCCTTTCGCACGCAGATATTCGTCTAAAAGCTTTATCTGGGTTGTTTTTCCACACCCGTCAGCACCCTCAAATGTTATAAATAAACCTCTCTTCATATCAAAATTAAATCCTTGCTTCTTTTTTAGAAATTCTTCCCTTAATCATTATTTTTTTTAATTCCATAAACCTATTTTACAGAAAATCCCACTATTTATCAAATATTTACAACCCGATTTTCTGGTCGAGTTTGAAATGCTGTATTAGCTGGAATATTGATACTAATTAATTAAATACCATTTTATATATGTTTTTATCAAGTAATGTATAATCCATTCCGCCGACTTCAAATAATCCCCTGCCGGAAGTAACAGAGCCCATATTGATACAGTGATTTAAAAATATGTATATGTAATCATCTTTAAATACACAGTTTACCCCAAGAGCAAGAAAAACTGCCTGAATTGTTTTTATCCTTTCCATAAAAGAAGTTGTTAGCAGATATCTTGACTCTACCTGGCTGTCTGAAAAAACATCAAAAAAGTTATTGAATTCAACATCTTCGAGAGTAACTTTTTCCAATTTGCGAGGTTTAGGATTAATCTTGGTTGTTATGCTGATACTGTTAAACCCTACAGCCACTCCTTTTGCCCTCAAATTGCAGTAAGTTCTTACCATTGGCGAAGTCAGAAAACTAATAATATTAATATATAAGCATACTTAGGTTCCAGTTTATACGTCAGATATAGTGCTTATACAGATATAGCAAGCGGAGCCAGATTTATCAAACCCCAAATATTTTGTTTTCTCTTGCATTCAAGACGGAAATTCTCCATATTTTGCAATTTGGGCTTGATTTTGGCATCATAAACTGTATCAAAATTTGCATAAATACCTTTTTGAGTATCAGTCATTTTATCCTCATCATATTATTTTAAGAAATCAGCAGCATTAATTGGCTTGCGTTCTATCTCAGCTGCCTTAAAGAAATCAACAGCCTTAACATTTATCATTCTTGCAATTAAAGATGACGGGAAGATTTCTACTGCATTTTTGAGTTCATTTGCAGCAGAGTTATAGAATCTTCTTGCTGCTGAAATATGTTCTTCAACTTCATTATAAGTTTGCATTGCAGTAACCATTGTCTGATCAGATTTTAACTGCGGATAATTTTCAACAGCAACCATTATCTGTCCCATTTTATTAGCAATCTCGCCATCTAAAGCTATTTTTCTATCAATATTTTCAAAATTGCTCGGAAGCCCCATAACCTGCGTTCTTAATTTTGTAACCTCTTCCATTAAACCCCGTTCATGTTCCATAAATTTTTGAGCAATTGTTAATATATTTGGAATTAAGTCGTACCTTTTCTTTAGTTGAACATCAATTGAAGAAAAAGCTTCCATTGCTTTGTTTCTTTTCTTGATTAAAGAAGCATAAATACCATAAATCCAGCCCACTATTACTACTAAAGCTACAATTGAAATAATTAACGTTGTATTCATATTAAATCTCCGTAATATTGATAACCTAAATAGTATACAGCTGATTTATATGTTTTCTTACATCTAAGAAGAGTATTTTAATAAACATTACCATATACCCAATAAGTCCGCAAAACTTTCTTTACATAATTTTTGGTTTCAGGATACGGAATTTGTTCTACAAACTCATCAGTATCTGAATATATGAGTTTTGAAAACCAGTTAGTTACTGAACCAATACCGCCGTTATATGCAGTTATTGCATATAAGTCCTTGTTGCCCAAAACTTTTTTTAAGCCTTCATAATAAAAACTTCCCGCTGTTATATTCGTAGTTTCTGCATTTAAGTCTAGTGGAAGATTATGTTTTTTTACAACTTCACTATATGTTGCAGGCATTAGCTGCATAAGCCCGACTGCACCAACTGCACTTTTTGCCTGTGGATTAAAATGACTTTCTTCTTTAATGATAGACTCCAATATAATAGGGTTATTATTGCCCTTTACCTTATCAACAATTTCATAATAATGCATAGGATAAACAAGACGCCATCTTAAATCATCAAACGACGGTTTAACGTCCAATTCTTCCATTGCGTTGCGCGCAAGTACTGCTGATATTGTATAATTTCCTTTTTCATATGCAACCCAGCTTTGGATAAATTTATCTTTTTTACATAACTCCTCTACTAAATCATAATCCTTTAGATACGCAAGCTTTACCACTAGATTCTTATCCAGAGATTTTTTATATGGAAATACAACCGGTTTCTCATTTAATTCTCCAAATGGAAGAACACCGTCTTCTTTGAATAGGTTATAGTTTGCCCTGTATGCATAATATGTATCAGGATATGCTGCAAGAACTTTTTTATAATAATTATTGGCAGAGTCATAGTGTTTTAATTTGAATGCAATTTTGCCCATAAAATATGTAACTGCAGGACTTGATTTTACGTTAGGAAACTTCTTTAAATGAAGAAAACCAAGCCTTTGTGCATCATAATATTTCTTTTGAAGGTATTTAGTTATAAAAAGATTATAAAGAGCATCTGCAGAAAACTGACCATTTGGATATTTTTCGTATAACGTTCTAAAACAAGCTTCCTGCACATTTGAAGCAACTACTTCATTACAATATAAATATGTGATATAATCCGCACCGGTAGATTTAACACCCAAATTAGTTAATTTTGTTATTCCATCTTTTCTAAGCGGAAATGTGGCGACATAGTTGTCTATAACTTCATAGATGTCCTTTGGGTCAGTATTAAATGCATGTTTTTTTAGACCTAATTCTGTATAATAATTAGCTTTTTCTTTATTTCCAAGTTTGTACTCATTTTTTGCAAAATCAGACCAGCTTTCTGCAAGAGTTGTTTTGTTTAGATATTCTTTTGCTTTTTCAAATTCGCCATTCGCATAATAGGATTTTGCTATCAAGAGGTTATTATAATTGTTTAACTTCGGTTCTAATGCCCTGATTTCATCAATGGATTTAATAGCGAATCTGCCATCAGGTGATTTTTCTATGTAGTTTTTGAAATGAATACAGGCGCGCTCCTTTGATTTTTCCAGCCTTTTTTCATTCTTTGGCGGATTTGAAAGTTCCAGAAGTCCTAAATAGTATTCTGATGCAATTGCATAATCACTTTCAGGAAATTTCTTTATTATCTTTTTGAAATGTTTTTTTGCTCTTTTATCTTTTATATCAAACATCAAAACAGCCATATTGTATTCACTGATTGGTGCTATTGACGATTTTGAGCCGGCACGCACAATTCTGTTATATTTTTTTATAGCAAGTTCTTTATTATCAAGATTAGTTGCACATCTTGCCTGCCTGAATAATGCAGGTTTTTTTAGACTTGAACCTGAGGGAACTTTACCAAATTTTTTGTATGCTTCTTCATAATCGCTTGCCTTGTATGATTCAAGAGCCGTTGAATAGTTTTCAACTCCGCGGGATTCAGAGGATGCATGATTGTATATAAAATAACCTAAAGTGAATAAAGCTAAAAATACTACTATATACAAATCATATTTCCGTCTTCTTCTTCTCATTCAAATCCTTCCCAACTATTTATTAACCCGGATAAATAACAACTGACCAAAGTCTTTTATAATTAATATTCTAATATATAAATATGACAAAAGACAATTCTGTAATAAAAAATTACATTTTATCATCTGAATGGCGCATCATCGGAGATGATGCGCCATCAAAAACTATTCCTGAAAATTATTTATATCATACACGCGAAGTGCGAAATATGGTTTTTCTTTTCCTTTTTCTTTTAAGAATACAACAAATGTATCATCAAAATAGAATAACCTGGGCTCCTCCGGAGGCAAAAGCGCCGTCATCATAGCTGTCATTGCGGCCTCGCTTTTTAATTTCACACCCGTATTATCCATCTCAAATTTAATAGTCTCAAGCGCCTGCTCTATTACAAGATTTGTACCCTTGATTCTTTTTCCTGTAACTTCATCAAAGGATTTTTCTTCAAAGAACTTAAGGTTAGGCACCTTCAACTCATCTACATCGCCAAACTCTGTATTACCTTCAAAAGCTTCCTGTTTTTTCAGCATATCAGCGTATATGTAGTTAAATGTTTTTGTTGTAGGAGTTTTATACAAATAAACCTCGTCTCTTCCGTTAGTATCCAAAACTACCGCAAAATCGGAAGGATTATTATAGAATAAAACCTTTACGCCGTTATCAAGAGCTTTATCCGAATTCCCGTTAATTCCGAAGTATTCAGCCTCTGTATCTCTGAATGCTGATTTTCCGAGCTTATCAAACGGATTAACAAACTCAAAATCTTTCTTTAGCATTGCATATACAATGAATCTGTTTTTAGCAGGCGTTAAGTCAAGCTTATCCAAAAGGTCGCTGGTTTCTTTAAACTTCTTTTTAATTGCTTTAGCAATAACCTTTTTTGTATTTTTCTTGATTTTTCCTACATATCTGTAATAGCATTTCTCGTTCAAATCTTCAACAGTAAATTCCTGCTTATTTAGCTCATTTACAATCACAGGAGTTCCACCCGGAAATTTTATCTGGTTGAATGCTATTTTATCCATAAAATCATTCCAAACAATTTGGAAAGTTCCGACCCAGACTCTATCCTGAACCGTGGATTTGCTCTGCATTGTAGGCAGGACATCAATACTTCCGGCCATAGCCGGTGAGAACATTAGTAATGTTGTTAATAAAGATATAATTAATTTTTTCATAGTATTAGAATTTTACCAGGAAAAATTTTTTTTAACAATCCTTTTATGATAGTATATTTCTATGAAAATAGCGGGTTTTAAAATTGAAGAATGGATGAACAGGTACTGTCCGAAAGCCGTGTATGATTTAACAACGACCTGCATATCTCCTTTGAGTATTAATGAACTTCCGTTTTCAAAAGAAATCTTTAATACAAAACTTGATTATGGGGATATAGAAGGCTCCTTGAGACTTAAGGATGCCGTAAAATCGTTGTATGAAAATCAGGAGATTAAAAATATAACAATAACTCATGGAGCAATCGGTGCAAATCAGCTGGTGTTCTTATCTTTATTAGAAAAAGGTGATGAAGTTGTATCAATTGTCCCGACTTATCAGCAGCATTATTCCATACCCGAAGCCCTGGGGTGCAATGTTAAGCTTTATTTTTTAAAGGAAGAGAATAAGTGGCTTCCTGATATAGAAGAATTGGATAAAATAATTACACCAAAAACAAAGCTTTTGTGCCTGAATAACCCTAATAACCCGACAGGTTCCGTAATCCCGGACCGGCAGCTTGAAGAGATTGTAAAAATTGCTCAAAAGAAAAATGTTTGGATATTATCTGACGAGGTATATCGCGGACTAAATTTAGCAGGAAATCCTTATTCAAAATCAGTTGCGGATATCTATGAAAAAGGAATTTCTGTGGGCAGCATGTCTAAAACATATTCTCTTCCCGGACTTCGTGTCGGCTGGGTTATTGGAAGAGAAGATTTAATAAATGAAATTAACCATCAAAGACAATATAATACAATAAGTGTAAGTATTTTAGACGATTATTTTGCATCAGTTGCATTGGAAAACAGAGACGCTATTGCGGAGCGTAACTTTGGCATAATGCATTCGGGAGTAAATACACTAAATAACTGGCTGAAGAATAATCCCAAATTTCAATGTACCATGCCAACAGGCGGTACTACAGTTTTATTAAAATATAATCTTGATATGCCTTCTCGCGAATTCTGTAAAAAACTGCAATTTCAAACCGGAGTAGCCCTGATTCCCGGAGAAACAATGGAAATAGAGGGGTACGCAAGGCTCGGATTCTGTGCTGAAAACTTACAGGAAGCTTTGAATAAAATTACGGAATTTACTTGTTAGATGAAGAAGAACCTTCAGCTACTATGTATTCCTTTTCAATGCCCTGCGCATCTAAAATAAAGTCGCACAATTCTCTTACAGCTCCCTTGCCGCCGCCGAATGATGAGTGAAAATTACATATTTCTTTGACTTCCTTAACTGCATCGGCTGGACAGCAGGCAAGCCCGACTTTTTCTAAAATACAGATATCCGGAAGATCATCGCCCATATAACTTACGTTTTCATATGTTAGATTATATTTCTGCATTAATTCTTCTAAAGCCGGCAGTTTGTATTTTCTACCCTGATAAAGTTCCGTAAAATTAAGATTTTTAGCCCTATGCTGAACAGTTCCGTTATTTCTTGCGGTAATAATTGCTGTAATAAATCCGGAATTGCGCATTCTTATAACTCCATGTCCGTCTTTAGCATTAAAAGTCTTATACTCCACCCCGTTCTCGTCATATGTAATACTTCCGTCTGTCATAACACCGTCTACGTCAAATACAAGCATTTTTATCTTTTTTGCGGCTTCTAAAGCTGTCTCTTTTGCCATAATACTCCCCCTTTTTATATTTATTACATTATACCTTAAATGGAGGATTTAGTCCTAATTTTGTAAAGAAAATTAAAATTTTGCCGTTTGAATAAGTATTAAGGAATACTACATGTTACAACAACTATTACCCCAATCAAGTACGCTAATCCCGAATACTTCTAATCCGCGTGAGGCGGTTGAGTATATAAACACTTATATTGAAAAATACCACTGCGAAAATATGAGTGTTGATATATCTTTTATGAATGTACTTGACGCGTGCTTTGTATCAACAATGTGTTCTACAAAACACTTTATCAAATATCCTGAAGGCAAAATCAACTGGATAATATCGTCAGACTTAATACGGGAATTTAATAAAGATTTAGAGCTCGGAAATACGGATTATATCTTATAAAACCTTCACAACTTCTCTAATATCGCTGCTTGTAATATTATTCATGGCAAGTTCTTTGTGAGCGTTATTTAGAGCTTCTTTTTCTTTTAAAAGCGTTAAAACTTTTAGAATCAAAGTCTGGTTAGAACTATCTAAAAGAGCCTCTAATTCTTCAATTTCATCAACAAAATCAACAGCAAAGAACACAAAATCGCTTCCATCATATAACTCTTCATAAAGAAGACTGTCAAGCTTTTGTTTATTAACGCCATTCAGCAGAGAGTTTATTGCAAAAACTTCATCCTTTGTATTCTTGTCGCAATCAAACAGGTACTCTTCATTAGCCGTAAGCTCGGCAAACTTTTCCTTTGCCAATCTTAAAAGGATTGCGGAAGTACTTGTGAGATTTTCAAGATATAATTTTTCAAAAATATTATAAAGATTATAATCAATCGCAGCAGACGGCGGAATAATCTCAGGTATAGCATTTACTATATGGCTTAATACCAGCACACCATTATCCAAATCCTGATTAATAAGTTCATCTATTGATATCAAATACGGAATTTCAGATGCAATATTTTCTGAAAGCGTAGATTTTTTCATTACCTCAATAATTTGGCTTAAGGTATCTTTTGCCTGATAAGTTACTAAAAACTTAACCGCATTATATTGCTCAAATTCATCAACTGATTGTAATTTTTCAATTGCCTGTCTTTTTGAAACCTCATCGCCTACTTTAGATAAAACCTCAATAGAATTAACCGCGAGAGGTTCAAAGCCGGACTTAGCAGAATCCCTGAGCAAAGGAATCAAATCCTCCAGATATTCCTTGGGAACAAAACTGAAAAACTTAACTGCATAAGCTTTTTGGCTATCAGAGCCGTTTAAAAATATTTCTTTTACTACAGGTAAAAGCTCCAATCCGCCGTATTGATATAAAACTTCTGCCATCATACTGTCATACGACGGAGAATAATATTCAAAAAAGTTAAGCAGATTGAGATAATTTTCATTATTACAAGCACATCTGATACGATTTGAGACATTGTGTTTTACAAAATCGAACAAAAAATCATCTTGTTTTACCAATTTCGAAAACAAATCGATATCAGGTGTATCTACAAGTAATTTTGCGACCTTTTCATACTCATCAGAATTTTTGCCGGTGAGTTTTTTTATCAAATCCATAGTTGTCAATCCTTTTTAAACAAGAAGTATTATAGGGGCGCTACATCTCCTTCACTTACCCCTTTACCCCTAATCCAAATAAAATACTGTAACGACTTTGTGATTTTCTTCTGCATATTCAACAGCTGTGTGCAAAGTTTTACTTGTATGTGACAAGAAACAAATAAGCTGGTTGCAGTCATCAATGATTTCTCTGTTGCATACTCTAGAGGCATCAGCCAGAGTCATCATAGCTCTATCGGCATGCTCAACAATATTCGGAACCCCGATAAGCTGGTCCTGAACATCAGAAGGCTGTTGTCCGATAGTTTGAGGTAAAATAACTTTTAATTTATCAGGATTTGATTTCATTGCGCCTCTGATTGCTGCCGCATTTGTACCGCATGAACCGCCTGATGTTATAATAGTATTCCCTTGTCTTACAAGAGCAGTGGTAAGTGTTTCAATCATTTGCTGGTGAGTTATAGCAAGGTTTCTTGAACCGATAATCGCAATTCTTTTTGCAGGCTGCTTAATAGTTGCAAGCTCCATCGCAAGTTCATCTACAGTATCCGGAGCATGGTCTGCTGTATCCATATCTCCTACAGGAACCATAATCGATGGCTGCTGTTCATCTTCAATAGAATTTAAAATATCGTTCATCGTACCACCTTTTTTAAATTGAAAAAATATTATTTTCTTTGTATGCTGATACATGATATCACAAAATAGGTAATTTGGGAATAGGGGAATGGAAAATATTTTAGAAAACCTTAATAAGGAACAGCTTGAAGCAGCAAAGACTACAGAGGGTGCACTGCTAATTCTAGCCGGTGCCGGAAGCGGAAAGACCAAGGTTTTGACTTCAAGAATTGCATATATGATTCAACAGGGAGCTATTGCCGGAAAAATTCTTGCAGTAACATTTACAAACAAAGCGGCTAAGGAGATGAAAGAGCGTCTTGCATCTATTCTGGGAGAAAATGTTGTTAAATATATGTGGGTTGGGACTTTCCACAGTATTTGCGGAAGAATTTTAAGACAAGATATTGAAAACTATTCATTCCAATCAGGGAAAAAACTCGATAAGAATTTCTCTATTTATGATGAAACGGATTCTGTAGCTGTAATTAAGCAGGCAATTAAAAAATTAAATCTTGATGATAAAATATATCAGCCAAAATTAGTCAAGGCGGTTATTTCTAATGCAAAAAACAAGATGCAGGACGCTTATACATTTGCAACTTTTGCGCGCGATTATAAATCACAAAAGATTGCGCAGGTATATGAAATGTATGAAAATACACTAAATAACAACAATGCTATAGACTTTGACGATATGCTTATGCTCTGTGTTAAGCTGCTTGAGCAAAATTCGGAGGTTAGGAAAAAATATTACGACAGATTTCAGCATATTCTGGTTGACGAGTATCAAGATACAAACCAGGCTCAGTATCAGCTGGTAAAAGCATTATATACAAATTTACTTCCTGAAATTCCCCCGACACGTTCTTTGTGCGTTGTAGGCGATGTCGACCAGTCTATTTACAGCTGGCGAGGTGCTGATTTTAGGATTATTATGAATTTTCAAAACGACTTCCCGAGCGCAAAACTTGTTAAGCTGGAGCAAAACTACCGCTCTACCGCTAATATTCTAAATGCCGCAAATGCCATTATTGAAAACAATGAAGAGCGTGTGGATAAAGTTCTTTACTCGCAAAAAGGCGATGGAGAAAAGATTTCTCTGTATGAAGCAGAAGATGAGGCAGATGAAGCTAATTATATAGTGCGCTCTATCCGCGATACATCTGATAATTATAACCAGTTTGCGGTACTTTATCGAACAAACGCACAATCAAGAGCACTTGAAGAAGCGCTTATTGCTGCCGGAATTCCGTATCGAATTTACGGCGGGCTTAAGTTCTACGACAGAAAAGAAATTAAAGACGCGATTGCTTATTTAAAAGTTATTTACAACAATGACGATTCTCAATCATTGAGAAGAATAATTAATGTTCCTAAGCGCGCGATTGGAGAAACAACGCTCAAACACTTGCAGGATTATGCGGACGCCAATGACTTGAGTCTATTTTCCGCAATAATAGATGTTGATAACATTGAGACGATTAAATCCGGTACAGCAAGCAAGTTAAAAGATTTTGCCGGGCTTATTTTAAAACTCAAAGATGCAGAGTCAAGATATTCTCTTCCGGAATTTTTGAGTCTGGTTCTTGAAAAGAGCGGATACTTAAGAGAACTGCAGGCTTCAGGTACGGACGAAGATGCCATAAGAATAGAGAACCTGCAAGAGCTTGTAAACGTTGCAAACGAGTTTGAGCCGGAAGAACTTGATAATACATTGGGAGAGTTCTTAGCTCAGGTCTCACTGGTTTCTGATATAGACGGAATGGACGAGATTGCAAACAATGTAACCTTGATGACTCTTCACGCCTCTAAGGGACTGGAATTCCCTATCGTATTCTTAGCCGGCTGTGATGAAGGGATATTCCCGTCTGCAAGATGCTCTAACAGCCTTTCAGAACTGGAAGAAGAGCGGAGGCTTATGTACGTCGGGGTTACAAGAGCGGAGACTAAGCTCTATTTAACAACCGCAAAACGGCGTCAAATGTGGGGTGAATACAAATACTATTCCCCAAGCCGCTTTTTAGCCGAAATCCCCGCGAGTCTGCTTGAAGAAGAAGCTTCATCCGGATTTAGCCATGAAAGTACATTCAAAAGCGCTGTTAAATCCGTTCAGGGCGGAGGGGGTAAATACGGAATGGGTAAATATAATAATACAGGAACAACCGCATCTTCATTCACTTCTGACGGTTATGTCAAACCGTCCTCCGGTTTTGGCGCGAATTTTGTTGCTCCGTCTGCTAAAAAGACTACAAATGTTATCCAGCGTACTCCAAGCCGGGTTATTATAAAGAAAAGCCCTATTAATAAAGAGCGCGAGGAAGAGAAGCTTAAAGCGTTTTTTGAAAACAATATCATGAAACAAAAAATTGAAGAAAGAAAACGCGAAGAAAAAAGACTCGAAGAAGAACAGAAAAAGAAAGAAGAGTTAAAAAATGCTACAACCCAGTATTTCTTTAATGTTGGAGAACGAGTTTTTCATGATAAATTAGGCGTAGGACAAATTGCAGATGTAATCCAGATTGGTGACAGCACAATGTACACAATAGATTTTGGTAAACTGGGGAAAAAAGCTATGGATGCAGCTTATGCACACCTGAAAAAGTTTTAAAAAGCTAAACCTGAAAAATTTGAAATCCAAAAAGAAATTGTGTAGTATAATATAAAGAGCGCTTTTTGGACTTAGGAGGAAGAGTTGTTTATGAAGAATAAAATAGCAAGTATAATATTAATGACCGCTGTATTTATGAGCGTAGGCAGTGCCTTTGCGGCTACTCCGGCCGAATTATATGATGATGTTTGGAAAATTGTTAACAAAAAATATTATGATCCGACCAACAATGCTCAGGATTGGAATAAATGGCGGTATAGGTATGAAAATAAGCTTAAAACAAAAGAAGATGCTTATGTCGCAATCGAGACAATGTTATCGAGTTTGAATGATCCGTATACAAGATTTTTGGACCCGAAAGAATTCAATGAAGAAACAGAATCCATAAAAGGTTCTCTGAAAGGTATCGGAACTCAAATCGGACTTAGAGACGGGGAATTGGTTATTATTGCACCGTTAGAGGATTCTCCGGCAGAGCGGGCAGGACTTCTTGCGGACGACAGAATCCTTGAAATTAACGGCGAAAGCACAAAGGGGATTAATATTGATGCTGCGGCAGAAAAAATCAGGGGCGAAAAAGGTACGACCGTTACTCTTTTGATTCAGAGAAAAGGTGTGCCGAATAAACTTTACAGCGTTGTAAGAGACGAAATTGAAGTTAAATCAGTTTCTTGCAAACCGCCATTTGAGACGACTAAAATCCCTAATGATATTCAATATATAAGATTGAGTTCTTTTATCAGCAAAAATGCGGCCGGTGAAATTGAATCAATATTGAATAATTCAAGCGGAATGAAGGGTTTTATTATTGACCTTCGCTCTAACCCGGGCGGACTTTTAACCAATGCGATTTATATTTCGGATATGCTCCTTAAAGGCGGGGTTATTGTAAGCACTGTTGACCGTGACAGCTACAAGACAACTACCAGAGCACGCTATCAGCAGGTAACGGATAAACCGATTGTCGTTTTAATCAATAAAGGTTCGGCTTCTGCAAGCGAAATCTTAAGCGGAGCATTAAAAGACAACCACCGTGCAACAATAGTTGGAGAACAGTCTTTTGGGAAGGGGTTAGTACAGGAAATAAACAAACTCCCTGATGAAGCAGGCATGAACATAACTATCCAAAGATATTTAACACCTTCCGGAACTGATATTAACAAAAAAGGTATTACTCCTGATGTTGTGGTAGAATTAACTAAGGAGAATGTCGAAGCTAAAAAAGACGTTCAGTTAGAAAAAGCTATTGAAATATTGGAAAAAATGACATGTCTGGTAAAGGGGTAAATATAGGGGTAAATTTGGGAGGAATTCAAAAAGAGTGGATAGTAAAAGGCGGTGCGGCATCTAAAGCCTCCGGCGTAAACTCTACAAACTCCATAATAGACAGATTACTTGAAGTTAGGAGCATTACTGGTGAACAGGCAAGGCGGGATTTTCTTAACCCGCTTGAAATCACCTTAATGCATCCTAACGCTTTTTGTGATATGCCAAAAGCCGTTGAGCGTATAAAAAAAGCAATAGATGAAAAAGAAAATATTCTTATCTACGGTGATTTTGACGCAGACGGTGTAACTTCAACTTCTGTTCTTATGAAAACATTTAATTTTCTTGGGGCAAATGTTGATTATTATATTCCGGAAAGAGAATCTGAAGGGCACGGGCTTAATACAAAAGCTCTTGTCCAGCTTTTGACTAAAAAGAAACCAAAACTTATTATAACTGTTGATAACGGTATAAGCAGCGTTGAAGAGGTTAAGTTTATAAATAGTTTCGGGCGTGATGTTATAATAACAGACCACCATGAAGCGCCAGACGAGCTTCCGGAAGCGTATGCAATAATTAATCCGAAGGCAATGAACGCCCTGGATGAAAAATTAACTCCTCTGCAAATCGAGTATATGACCTCTCTTGCAGGCGTGGGTGTTGCTTTCAAGCTAGCACAGGCCGTACTTGAGAAGTATGATAAATTAAATTTCTCAATAGAACTGCTTCCTTTCGTAACAGTCGGAACGATTGCAGATATTGTACCTTTGATAGGTGAAAACAGGTACTACGTAACCCGCGGGCTTGAACTTATAGCTTCCGGTAAACATTACGGCTTAAAAAGAATGCTTGATGTGGCAGGAGTGGGTACCGATAATGGCTTAACTGCCGAACAGGTAGCTTTTACAATTGCTCCGAGAATAAATGCCTCCGGAAGAATTGATACGGTCGATAACGCTCTAAAAGTTATGATTTCCGAAAATAAGCAGGAAATTGAAATGGCGATAATTTCGCTTGAGAATTTTAACAAACTCCGCCAGGAGATGTGTTCAGAAACATTCGCTCAGGCCGATGATATGTGGAAATCTTCAAGAAGCCGCGATAACGCAATTGTTTTATTTTCTAAAGACTGGCATGTCGGAATAATAGGGATTGTAGCGTCTAAGTTTGTCGAAAAATACTACAAACCTACCTTTATAATGACTTATTCGGAAGAGAATAAAACATTCAGATGTTCGGCAAGAGGAGTAAAAGAGTTAAATCTTTATGATATTATCTCAAATATTTCAGAGTATTTAGACGGATTTGGCGGGCACCAGCTTGCAGCTGGGCTTAGTTTTTCGGAAGAAAAAGCCTCTTTTGAAACCGTAAAAAAAGCTATTAATAAAACTGTTGATGAAATGTTGAACGGTCAGAAACTAAAACCTTCGCTGGATATTGACTTGGAATTGGATATCAAAGATGTTGATATAGCGCTTGTGGAAGAAATATCAAAGCTTGAGCCGTTTGGGGCATCTAATCCTTCACCGGCTTTTGTGGTGAGAAATCTTGTTTTAAAAGAAAAAAAATTAATGGGAGCCTCAAAAGACCACTTGAAACTAATAGTAGAAACTCCAAACGGCACAATGGATTGTGTTTGGTGGTCGAGAGGAGATGTTCCGCTTATTGCGGGTGACAGGCTGGATATTGCGTTTGCTCCGCAATTGAATACTTTTAACGGCGTAACCTCAGTTCAGCTGATACTTAAAGATGTGCATTCAGAAGCTTTAAAGGAAGAAGAAACTTCTAAAATAAAGATTTATGATCACAGAAAAAAAACGAATATCTTAAGACAGGTTAATGATTATATTAAGGGCTCTAAGCTTGATATTTCTGTATTTGCCGAGGATAGAAAAATCTTAGAGAATCTTAAACCGTTTAAAGATATATTTGAACATATTGTTAACAGAAACAATGCAAAAAAAAGCAATGTTTTAATGTTCTTTGATTATCCTGCCGATGAAGAAACTATGCAGAATTTGATGTCAACGGTTGTGCCTGATGCGGTTCATTATATGAATTATTGTTTAGGGAAATATGACGAAGAAAGTATATTAAAAACTTTTTCCGGCATGATAAGATATACCTGCAATTCTCTTGACGGAGATTTTAATCTTCTGCGCGGAGCTTCCGCTCTCGGGGTTACAGAACCCATTGTAGAAACTTTATTGGAAATGTTTGAAGATACCGGCATGATTAAGATAAAAGAGAGGGGAGATAACTCTTTTAAGATTGAATTCCTTTCGGCGGTTGAACTTTCAAAAACTTTACATACGCTTAAATATGCTGAATTTATTGAACTAATGAATTCAATAAATGATTATAAACATAGCTTTATGACAGCTGATTTGTAACAAATTATAAAAAGCTAGCAATTATTCCTCATAAATTTACTTTATAAATACATAAGTAATTTACGGGGAATATTAGAATGAAAATAGATTTAAGTATGCTTAGCGGAAAACTACTGGAACTGGCTAAATTTGCCGATAAAAATGCAGGTAATTCCAACGGTATTTATCTTGATAATGACAAAGAGATTTCGCTGTTTATGGCTGAGGCTGATAAGGCGGTGCAAAATGGTGAGTTAAATAGAGCTGATGTAAACAGGATTTTTGGGTTTGAAAGAACTGTCTCTGAAGAGAATGAGATAAAAAATACTTATTTAGAAAAACTTTCACGAAGTGAAAAGAGTGAGGTTACGCAGAAAACAACAGAAAATTCTAATAATGAGCTTTATGAAATGTCACATAATCTTGATAGTATGCTTATAGAAAACGAGATTACAGGTCTTGGTGCACTCCTGAACAGGCTTCCTGTATATGATTTTGAAAAACTTACTGAAAAATATCAGGAAATACAGACTAGATATAATAAAGCGGAAAATGAAGTTCAGAACTGGTATAAAGACCCTGATGGAGAAAGGGTTGAAAACAAGGAGAAAACACTTTTTGAAGAACAGGCCTTAGAGATTTTAGGTATGCCGTATGATGAGTTTGCGGCTCAATACTCGGAAGAATTAAAAGATGTTGCTAAAATCCCGCCGGTAAAACGCGGCATTTCTTCTCCGGGAGAAATAATTATACATCAGCAAATGGTAGCAGAACTATCTCCTGCCGCTCAAGAGGTCTTTACAAAAGTTTCCAGACTGAATTCCGTACTGGAGGTTAATTTTAATGCCTGGGAAAATGATATCAGATATCTTGCAAATGATGAAACAACAAATATGACGATGGATGTCATAATGGATTTGGATACGGTTTCTTTAAATGAATATGCTGACGCTGAAAATTTTGAAATGCCTAAAAATTGGCTTGTGAAAAAGAATTTTATAGAAACCATTAATGAAATAGCGGGCCCTGTCGGGATTGATAAGATAACAACAGATTTACCGCACGAATCTAAACCAAAGAAAATCTTTAAAAATGGCCAGGTTTTAATTGAAACAATAAAGCCTGACGGTACAAAAGTATACTATGATATGGGCGGCAGAGTTGTACAATAAAATGAATGCATTGGATATTGGCTTTAACAAATTATTTGAGATAAAAAAATAGAGGTCCAATGACCTCTATTTTTTTATATTCTATCAAATCCTGTATATTTCCTTAAGACTTCCGGAATAATAACCGTTCCGTCTGCTTGCTGGAAGTTTTCTATAATAGCAGCAAATGTTCTTCCGACAGCAAGCCCGGAGCCGTTAATTGTATGAACAAACCTTACCTGTCCGTCTTTTGTACGGTAGCGCATATTTGCTCTTCTTGCCTGATAATCACCGTAGTTTGAACAGCTTGAAATCTCTTTGTAGTCATTATAAGAAGGCAGCCAAACTTCTAAGTCAAAGCATTTGTTTGCACTGAAGCCGATATCGGCCGTGCAGAGCGCAACTTTTCTGTAAGGAAGGCCTAGTCTTTCAAGGCAAACTTCTGCATCACGTGTTAATTTTTCGTGTTCTGCCGGACTTGATTCCGGAGTTGTTAATTTTACCATCTCTACTTTGTTAAACTGGTGGACTCTAATCAACCCTCTTGTATCTTTTCCGGCTGAACCTGCTTCACGTCTAAAGCATGGAGTATAAGCTGTCATATATTTAGGAAGGTCATCCTCTGATAAAATTTCTCCTGAATAAATATTTGTTACAGGAACTTCTGCTGTTGGAATTAAATATAAATCCTCATCAACACATTTGTACATATCTTCTGCGAATTTAGGCAGCTGGCCTGTTCCTGTCATTGTAGCGGCATTTGCCATAAAAGGCGGAAGGATTTCTTCATATCCGTGCTCTTCTGTATGTAAATCTAAGAAGAACTGGATAATTGCACGTTCCAGCCTTGCGCCTTTACCTCTGTAGAGCGTAAATCTGGATTGAGAAATTTTTACTCCGCGCTCAAAATCTACAATTCCTTTTTCTTCGCATAAATCCCAGTGTGCTTTGGGGGTAAATGAAAATTCAGTAGGTTTACCCCAGAATTTAACCGGAACATTATCGTCTTCTGACTCTCCGATTGGAGTTGTTTCGTCCGGAATATTCGGAGTTCTCAAGAGCATATCCCTTTGAATATTATCCAAATCCACCTGCTTTTCTTCAAGTGCTTTTATCTCATCGCCGAGCTTTCTAACTTCTTCCTGAATAGCGTCTGTGTTTTCGCCGTTTTTCTTTAGCATACCGATTTTTTGTGATTCGGATTTTCTTTTGGCTCTAAGTTCATCAGCTTGCGCCTGAACCTTTCTTCTGTCCGCATCAATCGCTATTATAGTATCAATTGATAATTCCGGATTTCTTCTTTTTAAAAGTTCATTAATCTTTTCTGGATTTTCTCTAATCAGTTTAATGTCTAACATTTTATATTCCTCACATTCTTAATTTATAAACATACAGTCGCCATAGCTGTAGAAGCGGTATTTCTCTTTGATTGCTTCATTATACGCTTCAAAAATAAAATCTTTTCCGGCTAAAGCGCTTACCAACATTAAAAGTGTTGATTTTGGAAGGTGAAAATTTGTTATTAATTTATCAACAACTTTAAATTCATACGGGGGGTAGATAAATAATTCTGATGCGCCGCGGCAAGCTTGGATTTCACCAAACATTTTGTATGCGCTCTCCAGAGTCCTTACAGTTGTTGTACCAACTGCTACAAGTTTTTTACCTTCTTTTTTTGCCTTATTGATTAAATCGGCTGTTTCTTGTTTGATTTCAAAGGTTTCTGAATCCATACGGTGATCGAGAATATTGTCGCATTTTACGTGTCTAAAAGTTCCAATACCAACATTTAATGTTACATATCCTATCTGGACGCCTTTATTTTTTAGTTTTTCCAAAATTTCCTGTGTGAAATGAAGTCCGGCTGTAGGTGCAGCAACAGAACCTTCTTCTTTTGCATAAACAGTTTGATATCTCTCAAAATCCAGCTTCTTTAACTCTTCATTTGTCATTTTTCGCTCGATATAAGGAGGAAGCGGAATATTTCCGACTCTATGCAGAATCTCAAAAATATCCCCCTCATAACTCATTTGAACAAGCCACTTGCCGTCATCAGGAAGAGGCATTTTTACAGTGCAGGATAATTCATCAGATATAGTTATCACAGTTCCTGTACGAACTCTTTTGGAAGGTTTAATTAGAACTTCCCAAACTTTATTTTCTCTTTCTTTTAAGAGGAAAACTTCGATTTTTGCTCCGGTATCCTTATACCCGTAAAGCCTTGCCGGAATAACTTTTGTATCATTTAAAATTAAAATATGGTTTTCGTCTAATAAATCAACAATGTCATAAAAATGTTTATGTTCAATTTTGCGGTTATCAGGATAAAGAACCATCATGCGCGAATTTTCGCGCTTATCGCTCGGGCGCTGTGCGATTAATCCTTCCGGTAATTCGTAATCAAATTCTGATAATAACACTTTTATCCTTCCTTACCCTGTTACCCCTTTTCTTTAATTTGTTTAGCGTTAGCTAAATCAATATCATCTACTTTTGACTCTTTTTTTGCATCTTCTCTTTCAAGCTGTTTATTAATTATTACGGTCTGAACGACCTGGAATATATTACTTGAAATAAGGTATAGAAGAACACCGGCCGGTATAGGAATAATCACAAACGTAAATGTAAGCATTATTGGCATAAACGTATTCATAGATTTTTGCATAGCCTTTTGAGCCTCGTCCTGCTGAATATTTTTGTTCATAGCCATCATTGCTTTTTGAGAGAATACCATTGTGATAGCAAATAAAATTATTAAAAGAAGTACATCATAATGGAAAGAAGTTTTAACTTCTTTTGTCGGGATTGTGCTGATTAATATTCCGTCTTTTCTTACAAAAGTCATCTTTTCAGATTCTTTTGTCTGAATATCAGTAACATCAATGTCAGCTTTTTCAATTTGATCAAGCTGGCTGAATTTCAAATTCAAGCTGTCTAAGCTTACTTTAAAATCTGCAGGTTCTCCGGGTTTCAATTCGCCCTGTACTTCAACTGCCTTATTAGGTTTTTCTATTTTTACATTCTCTAAAGGTTCATCAACACCTTTCAGATAAACAGTTGCTGTTTTTCCAGTCATAAATGAATCATATTTTGATAAGCCGAATGTTCCGTTATTTGAAACTCCTGCAGAAGTCTTGAGAGTTGCATCAAGCCTGTTGATAAACAAGAACTGAGAGTCTCCTGCCATTTGAATAAACTGCGGACTCATTAATGATGAATAAAGCAAGATAAATATCGGCATCTGGATAAGAAGCGGAAAGCAGCCTGCCATAGGATTAAACTTATGCTCCTTATAGAATTCCATCATCTTTTGCTGCATCACCTGCGGATTACTTTTGTATCTTTCCTGAATTGCTTTCATCTTTGGCTGAAGCATCTGCATTGTGCGCATTGAACGCTGCTGGGATAACCCTAACGGCCACATTGCCAATCTTATAATTACAGTCAATAAAATAATACCTATTCCATAGCTTCCCGCAAAGGATAGCATTTTTAAAACGTCGATAGTTAGTGTAGTAAAATCCATGTTCTCTTCCCTAAATTTATTCTGATATCAAAAAAGTGTACATACGTACACTTTCAAGATACTTTAAATATAATATCAAGTCAAGATTCACTCCTATGTTTCGTCTTTTGGTGTATTTGAATTTAGGGTGTTCAATCTTCTTGCAGGATCCGTGATATGAGTTATTCTTAAACCGAAATTATCTTCTATTACAACAACTTCACCGTATGCGATTAATTTCCCGTTTGCGTATAATTCAACAGGCTCGCCGGCTGCTTTGTTTAAGGTAACAATAGACCCTTTAGTTAATTCCAAAACTTTTTTTATCGGAAGTTCTGTTTTTCCAAGTTCAACCGTAAGCTGTAATTTAACATCAAGAAGTATGTTTAAATTCTGATTCGGCGGTCCCTGAACCTGATCTAAATCTTCAAAAGAAGCAAACTGAACCGGCTGAACGGTGACAGTCTTATCCTCTTCTTCCGGTGTTTCAGCGCTCTCTTCCGGTTCAAACTCAGGAAATGGAGTGTCATCTGCTTCCGGTACATCGTTTTGATTATTATCTATATCTTTTATATCGTCATCATCTGGCATTTAAGCAACCTCTCTAAAAATAATTTCTTAGTAACTCATGCATCTCATCATATACATCTGTTATTTTAACACAAATTTTGTCTTTTAATGTTCCCGGACGTGCAAAGAATTTCTTTTCTCCGTTAATTTTGACAATCAAATCATCTTGAACCCTGTTTTCCAGCTTTAAAATATCTCCCTCTGACAGCTGGAGGAAGTCATCTAATGTTATGCTGCACTGACCAAACTGCACACGCACGTCAACATTTGATGTATTAATTTTAGAGATCATTTTCATTCTCTCATCGTTTGAGGCAACAAGACCTTTTGTCTGGAAAATGTGCTGTGTGCTCAAGTGTCCGAGAACTGTTTCTAATACCGGATACGGGAAGCATATACTGAAAAGCCCGAAATGTTTACCCTGTATCTGGACTTCAAAAGTCAGCAAAGCAACAATTTCACCTGCTGTTGCGACCTGAATTGACTGGTAATTATCATCAAGACTTATGAATTTTCCGGATACTGGTATAATTGCATTCCATGAATCTTCAAGCTGTTTAATAATTATATTAATAACTTTTTTTGCAAGAGCTTTTTCAATATCTGTAAGCTCTCTTGTCTGCGTATCAATTGAGCCGACACCGCCAAGCATTCTGTTTACAATACAGGATATAACTTCAAAACTTATACCAAGAAGAATCTGCCCTGAAAGCGGTTCAAATTCAAAAACGCCAACGCTTATTGGAGAAGGCATTGAACGTACAAATTCTTCATACGTCAGCTGGTCAACAGATACGATTTCTATTTCAACACGCATACGAAGATAACCGCTTAGTACCAGAGAAATTGCTTTTGAAAATTCTCTATGGATATCTCTTAAGGCACGCAGGTTATCTTTAGAGAATTTATCCGGACGCCTGAAGTTATAGAGCTTATAGCTCTTATGTTCCGAATCCGAAAATTCATCATCAATATCATATATATCTATTAAATTTTCATTCTTAGCTTCTGTCATTTATCCCCTATTGAATAATAAATTGTCCGAAACTTACCCTTAATACTTCTCTTTCTCCGCCTAATATCGCGTTTACATCATTCGTAATCTGTTCTTTAGCAAGCTCTTTTCCGGCTGCAGTTGCAAGTTCGGTAGATGTTTTGCTTGAAAGATTAGTGATAACTGCATCTCTTATTGCAGGCTTATATTGATTCATCTCTTTTTGTATAGCTTCCATCGGATCAGCAGGAGCCGGTGCAGCACCATGTCCGCCATGGCCGCCGCTTTTTTCTTCGGTTACTTCCGGAAAATCAGTATCTTTTTTCGTAACTTCTAAAGCAACATTTACCTTCAAATACTTTTTCTGGTTCTCATCGCAAAGGTTCAAAATAAAATCACCTAAGTCAACTATTATTCCCTTTTGGATTTCATCTGATTCGCCTTCTCCCTCGGCAAGTTCTTCCTGCGATAAATTAAGCGTACTTATTTTTTGGCTTATAAGATTTTCCATTATAATATAATTAACACCCGCAAATACAATAAACATTATTACAATTGATGCAAGAGTCATTATTAAAAACTTGGTTATTTCTTGTGATCTGCCATCGCCTTGCTTTTCATTATCAGCCATACTTTTCTCCATTCATGCTACACAGTATTATTATACCAACTCTTTCTCTATAATTACCACCATTATATGATGTATTATTTAATCTCTGTGCAACTCTATTATAACAGGATTTTTTATTTTTGCCAAAGACAAACTAAACTTATTAGCATTTTTCTTCTGATGATTATATAATGTTTTTATGGGGAAGTTTGATTTATTTAATAAATTCAATAGTGCGGTAATCGTCTTGAACAATAATTCCGAACCTGTTTTCAGGAATTACGTATTTAAGAGGATTTTTTCTGATTTTGAAAATATTAAAAAATTCTCGCATAAACTTAATTATGATGTTTGCGCGCTTGTAAGCAACAATGTAATTGTGCATTCACCAATAGCGCAGGCTATTGCATCGAAAGAAGATTTTTCAGCCCATGTTTCTTATCAGGGCTCAAATAATGAATATTTTTACTACGATTTGAACGCTGTTAAGAAAGGTAATTATACTATTATTGTTTTTACCGACGTAACCGCGAAGGTTAACCTTGAGGGTGCGGTTTTAAGAAACCAAAATTTTCAGAAAAAAATCAGCCTTCTTGAAAACGAAAACAAAAATATGGCAAAAATTAAACTTCAGGCGCAATCTCAGGCAATGAAACTTTTGCTTCTTAATAATATATCTAATATCATACGAGAGTCGATTGATAAGTCTGTAATCCTGAATTCTGCATTGAAAGAGTTAGCACAAATGTTCGGCGCATTTAGGGCTTATTATGCTTCTTACTGTGAGAATGACAAGTTTGTTATTCAGGAAACGTTTGAGAGGTGCGACAATAAAAAAGAAATTTCGTTTGATAATGATATAAATATATTAATAAAACAAGGTAAAGTATCCTGTTTTACCTGTATAAAAGAGTACAAGGAAGCTAAACCTTTCAGAGAAATTGTTCAGAGGGTTATACTTCCGATATTCCATTTGAATAATCTGTTAGGTATAATTGTACTTTCTACCAAACAAAAAACAAAACTTGACGATACTCTTGAGGTACTGGACGGCGTTTCTTCACAATTAGGGAATGCAATCGTTCAGGCGGATTTATACAAGAAAAACGCTCAAATGGTTAAGGATTTGACAAAGGCTCTCGAAGAATTAAAAGATACACAATTAAAACTTATTAATTCAGAAAAAATGGCTTCTCTCGGTCAGCTTGTAGCGGGTGTAGCACATGAGATTAATACGCCGGTAGCATCTATAAAATCCAATAACGAAATAACTAAAAAACTTATTACGCTGATGCCGGAAGGTGAAACTACGGATTTATTGAAAGAAGTCAATGAGATTGATACAGAAGCAATTGCAAGAATTAACAGGCTTGTTGTTTCATTGAGGAAATTTGTGCGGCTTGATGAGGCAGAGCTTCAAGAAGCTGATATTAATAAAGAGATTGATTTGACTCTGGACTTAATCCGTCATGAGACAAAAAACCGCATAGAGATAATAAAAAATTACGGCAAACTTCCGCCTGTAAAATGCTACCCGAATATGCTTAATCAGGTGTTTATGAATATACTTGTAAATGCTGCGCACGCAATAAAAGGCGAGGGAAAAATATCTATTGACACAAACTACAAAAATAACAACCTAATAGTAAAAATTAAAGACAACGGGTGCGGAATAAAAGAGCCGGATAAAATATTTTTTGCCGGATATACAACCAAAGGCTCCGGAGTCGGAACAGGCTTGGGGCTTGCAATATCACAAAAAATTATTGAAAAACATAACGGAAAAATTGAAGTAAAAACAAAATTAAATAAGGGCAGCGAATTCTGTATTACTATCCCGAGTGGGTAGGAAATGTAAAGAATGTTTAAGGGCGATTTTTCTTGCTATAACTGATTTATGACTAAATATTAATTATAATCAGAATTAATTTTTGTAAAATTATCTGGCAGGGGAGTCATAAAAATGTAAAAATATGGTATATTAATACTACCGAGATTAAGTGTAAATTTTACCCTAAATAAAAAATTAGGGAATGTAACAAAAATTTAACAAATCGTAAGATAAAGGCAATTTTTTATAACAACTAAACTTTATATATCTGTGTAGAAGTAAAGATTATTTTTCATTCGGAGGTAAAGTGTATGGCAATTACAGTGAACAGCAAAAAGAAACAAGTCAAAAAGACTTTTCAGGAATTGATTAATGATTTGATGACATCAAGTTCTGAAAAGGTTAGATATAATGCTGCTCGTGTTTTAGGTGAAATGGGTGATTCAAAAGCTGTTGAACCGTTAATTAACGTTTTGAAGAATGATAAAAACGGTTCGGTTCGTTTATATGCGGCAAGAGCTCTTGGCGAATTGGGCGATACAAAAGCTACAGAACACCTTATCGAATCTTTAAGAGAAGACAGAAATGTCGATGTTAGAGTTCGTGCAGCACGCGCATTAGGCCGTTTGGGCGGTAAAATTGTTGTTGAACCGCTTGTTGAAGCTTTAAATGATGAAAACTCTCAAGTTTGTATCACTGCAACAGATGCTCTTATTGAAATTGGTGATGTTGCAACTGATGCTTTAATGAAATCTTTAGATCACGAAAAAGTTAATGTAAGATGCGACGCAACAAGAGCTTTAGGCGAAATCGGAAACAAAAAATGCGTTGATAAAATTATTAATATGTTATATGACGAATGGGTTAACGTTAGAATTTATGCAGTAACTTCTCTCGGAAAATTAAACGATACAAAAGCTGTTCCTGCATTAATCGATGTTATGAAAAACCGTTCTGAAAATGATTTAGTTAGAGCAGGCGCTGCAGCAGCTTTAGGCGTACTTCGTGACCAAAGAGCTTTGCTTCCTTTAAGAGAACTTATTATGGAAGCTGAAGAGTTGGGTGAACTTGAAGATACAGCTCTTAAATCTTTCAAAAAGATTATGGCTGCAAATTGGCAAGCTATTCCGGGTGCTACTCAACAAAAGAAACCGGCTCAAACTTTTTAGGAATTTAATTTAATAATCAAAAGTGGCGGACTTTTTTCAAAAGTCCGCCACTTTTATTGTAAACTTATGTAAAGAACTGTTGTTTTAGGAGGCAATTTTTTGTGTCGGAAATACTTTATTATAGTACATAGTAGGATTAAGGCAGATTAAAAGGAGATTTTTATGGGATTAAGATTTGGGGTAATTAAATCTTTATTAGGCAGCGCAAAAAAAATAGTGCAAGAAACGCCAAAAGCACCGCAGAAAATGACACGAGTTTTTACGGATTCCTCAAGCGGAATTGTTAAAATGGAGAGAAATATTACCAGAAATGGTCAGGAAGCACTGGCAACATTGGAAGTTTCTCCTAACGGCAGCAGACGTCTTACAATTGAAGGCGGTGATAATACAATCTGGAGGACGACTCAAGTTACAAGAGAAAAAGGAGCCAGTGTATTTGGTGGTGATAAAATTACGGTTGATAAAGATTATACCAAGTACTGGTGTTATGAAGAAAATACGAAACTTGTCAAAGAATATAATCCGCAAGGTATTCTTGAGCATAAAGAACTTAATTATCATAAAAATATAGGCAATGAAACTTTTATAGACCATAAATCTGTTCAAGACAGAGTCTACAATGAGTATTCATTGCGCAGCGGGCACCGTGACATGCTTACGAATCCAAATGATAGCCGATATATAAAACACTCATTAGATGATAAAAATAATTATAATAGATTTGCAGACGGCAGCTCTACAAATTATACAAGAACAATCCAAGCTAAAGAACAAGCCGCGATAGATGCAGCTAAGAAAGCAGAGGCAGAAGCTCTTGCAGCAAAAGAAGCCGCAGAAGAAGCCGCAAAAAAAGCAGAGGCAGAATTAAGGGCAAAACAGCCCCGCATAAATATTGCAAAAGCTCTGGATAAAAATATCGATGATTTGGCCGTAAAAGAGACAAAACTGGCTGATGGTACAATAGAGCGCACTTTTACTGATCCTGTAAGCGGTAAAGTTCTTGCAAAAACCCAGGATTTGGGTATTCTTCATAAAGAGTGGATTTATGGCGGCAAAGCAGATATGATATATATGAAACAAGTCGGTAAAGATGAACCGTATATTTTTTCTAAAAAAGGAAATTACACTCAGCTAAGTTTTCAAAAGGATTGCAGTTATGATCCTTCTCGGAAATATAGTATTAGAGATCAATACTACAATGATGGCAGCACTTCTTTAAAAAGAAATTTTTCAGGTGAAGAACTTTATTCTGCTAATGGTCATGTAACAGTTTACGACGAAGCAGCTGCCTCAATGAGAAAATCATATTCTAATTGTAAGGATATAGATAAAGTTTATCCTGATTTTCCGAAGATACTAATTCGTAATGACGAAGTTCTCTTAGGAAGATATCAAACACGCTTAACTGCTCCTGAAGAGAAGGCTGTTCGAGAACTTAAAGCATTAAATGCAGAAGCAAAACAAAATGTGGTAAATTTTGATGACTTATTCAGCAATTTTGTTGACTAAATTTAAAGAGGCGCCGGTTAGTTAACCGGCACCTTTTGTATTCTACATTTTAATTAATATTTTTATACTTTCTTTTGCTTTATTTGCTTCAAAAGCTTCAAGCGCATTATCTATTGAGTAAGTTTTTGTAATAAATGGTTTAAAATCTATTCTGTTATTCTTTAAAAGTCTTAGAGCCGGCGCAAACTGTCCGCAGCGGGAACCTAAAACTGTGATTTCATCAATTACAATAGGCGCAAGGTTGAGCTCTTTACCGGTTGCAACGGTGCTTTTAAGAACCAGAACTCCGCGTGGTTTTGTAAGTGACATTGACGTTTCAAAACCTGATGCAGTGCCTGTTGCTTCTACTACGACATCATATTCTTTTTTCGGGGTAAATGTATTTAAAAGCTGTGTTTTTACACCTTGAGCTTCTGCAATATCTAACTTGTTCTGATGTTTTCCGACAAGCAGAACATCAAAGTTTTGTGCGTGAAGGGTTAACGCGGTTGTCAGACCTAATTTCCCATCACCGAGAACAAGAACTTTTGCTGTCGGTTCAATATGGAGCTGTTCTGTTATTTCGCATGCTGCTGCAAGAGGCTCTACAAAAACAGCCTGTTCATCTGGAACATTTTTCGGGATTTCAAATAAAACATTGGTTGGCATTGTCATGTATTCGGCAAAGCACCCGTCTTTTCTCCAGATACCCAATGTGTGTCTGTTTGGACAGTGGCGGTAATTCTTTTTTGCACACCATTCGCAGGACGGATCATCGCAGCCGTAACTGATTTCTGCAACTACACGCTTGCCTACAAGTGATTTGTCCAGCCCGTTAACTTCCTCTACAACTCCGACAAATTCATGTCCTAGAATTCCTACATAACCCATATAACCCTTAGTTATTTCATAATCCGTATTACAAATACCCGCAAGAGTTACTCTAATAAGCGCTTCGCCTTCCTTAGGTACTGGCTTCGGATAATTTTTATCTAATTTTAATTCTTTATCAAAAACAATTGCTTTCATAAATTCCTAACTCCCTTCTATTTAAAAATATCACAAATACAGCCTTTTAGGTTTAGATGTAAAAAACTCTTAACAATTCATAGGTCGAATTTAAAAATGTTGTAGTATATTTTTGTACTTGATTTTGAAACAAGGGAAACCGCGTAGGAGAAATCTTTTAAATATACAGGGATTATTTACCCGTACGAAATAAATGATTAAAGCGGAGGTTTGATATGCGTCACTGCTGTCAGTTTTGTGCTGATGATATTTACTATCTTAATGATACCGAAAATTATTCTTCAAGAAAATTGTACATCGGATTTTGCCCGATTTGCGGAAAACCGGTTGCTGAAATTGTTCAATGGAGATTTGATGGTATTTGTGAAAGATCAGCGCAAGCGGGAATAAGGGCAAATGATTTGATGCTTAAATGCAAAGACGAAATTGCCTATTCGCTTAAAGAACTAAATTATTCCAAATTCAAATCAAAACCTTTCGGCTGGAAATTTGGAATAAATAAAGAGGTTAAATCTGCCGGTAAAAATCTTGTAAAGCAATACGCGTGCGATTTTTACGGCAACAAAGAATTAATAAAATCATATTAATTCCTTCAAAATTTTTCTGATTGAGGGCTCCGTTTCACCTTTCTCTCTCGTAACACAACTCCTTAAATGTGTTCATGTACATTTAACCCCTGCCCTCAATCTTTTTCTTTAAGGGAGGTGATTAAGTGACAGGGGGACTGAGTGATTAAGAAGTGAGGGCGGCTTGCCAAAGTTCTACCCGTAGTATTATTGCAAAGGATTTTATGTCTAAAAAGAATGATAAAAATACAGTTTAAAAGGAGAAAATATGAGTAATATAGATAATTTTATTAAGGAACTTCTTCAAGAACAGGAAGCAAGAACCGCAGGTAGTATATATAATGATCTGCTTGTTCCTTATTTTTTATAACAACAATCTGCCGGTAGAGGTAATGCAAGTAATGGCTGCGCCGGAACATACCCTGTAAGCGGCTACACAAGGGAAGATGGTACAGAGGTTAGAGGATATATGAGAACCTGTGGAGCAGCACATGCCGGAAATTCTCATATAGGTGAAAACAAAAAAAATGAAACTTATAAGCAAAATAATGAGGAAAATGACTGGCATAACGTTGAATTGGATGAAATAGACAGACTGCTATATAAAGATATTGCAGACTATACAAATATGCTGCATGACGGTTCTGTCTTGGAAGGACGTGTAGAAAAACATAACGATAATAAATTATCAGTGATGGAAACCCTGCAAAAAGAATTAGCACAACTGGATGCAGGTAATGAAACATTCCCTATAAAAGATTATTACAAAATTGCATTAGATTTAGCGGAAAATCCCGAAAAAGTAGTAAGTAACGAACGAAATCATATTTATAAATCGGGAAATCTTCCGGAAACGATTAATCAAAAAGTCGTGTTTGATAAAATTGCACAAGGCTTAAAAATTGACGCAAATAATCCGAATAACAAAGAAGTATTCAAAAATACAACTGTAGTTGTGCCAGAGCCGGATTCTAAGCTTATACAAGTAATAAAACGCTCAGATAAAATAAAAAATTTAATTAAATCCGAATATGAAAATATTGTAAACGGAAAGTATAAAAATAAATATTTTGCAAATGGAGTTACCTTTGAAGCTCCAGGTAGTGAAAAGGTGTTGACAAAGTCTTGGTGGGATAAAACATCATTGTTTGCTGTTTTGCATAATGTTGATATTTTTAATATAAAACAGACAAATAATCGTTCAATAGAATTCGTAATAAGTGACTTTTATGATTTTGAAAATTTACCAATTGATGGTGCTGATGGTGCAGTATTAATAAAGAAAATAAATAATAATGCTGATAGTCAACAAAAATCAGGGAAATTAAATCCTTATGTATTATATATACCTATAGAAATTAAGTATAAAGAATTAGAGGATATATTATCTGAAAAATAAATATCCCCAAGGCAAAAGAAACATCATATAAGAATAGTCATACGCAGATATAGGAAATTCTATTTTGATACCTGATATAATAATTAAATAATTGATAAGTGTTAATATATATATAATATTATAGAATTTACTATTCAACAAAAAATTTGATTTAACATATAGTTTTCTTTTTTGTATATATTGTATAATGAGAATTAAAATTTCAACAAACAATGCTGTGTATGCAGAAAAAATAGCTATTGAAAAATAAATTATAAAAAGTACAAGTGAAGTAAATGCAATTTCATATGCGTTATTTTTATTTAAAGTTATTATAATATAAATCCAAAATAAAATATGGAATATTATAAAAAATAGAGCGGAAGGTATAATTAATACATGCACTGCATGATACTGTTTAAGCTTCATTAAAAAGTTGTATAATATTTTCAAATATTTTATCACGTAAATATTTTACAATATATTTTCCAATATTACAAGGATACATTTTAGTTTCAAATTTTAATACAGCTTTGAAAGAATGGGGTTAATTCCCTCGGCATTGCCGAGGCTTACTGACAAGGAGAGAAAATATAATAAATAATATTTCTGGGGTTAAGCTAAAAGCCCCATAAATACAGTCTCTTAGGTTTAGATGTAAAAAACTCTTAACAATCCATAGGCCGAATTTAAAAATGTTGTAGTATATTTCTGTACCTGATTTCAAAGCAAGGTTCAAAAACCGCGTAGGAGAAATCTTTCAAGGGTACAGGGGGTAATTTACCCATACGAAATAAATAATAAAGCGGGGGTTGATGTATAATAATGTGTCCAGTTTTGACTGATTACATTCCCATCTCCAGAATAACGCTGGCTCACCAAAGTTTTACCCGAGAATTTATATAACAGGATTAGTGCAAAGGATTTTTATGCCTAAAAAGAATGATGAAAAAACAATTAAAAAGAATGTTAATCAAAAACATATC
>CALUSZ010000083.1 GCA_944323495.1 Candidatus Gastranaerophilales bacterium | reverse complement strand
GCTTCTGTATAACGCATTGCAGCAGCGCTGTCACCGTCAACGGAGCCGAAGTTACCATGCCCGTCTACTACAAGGTATCTTGTATTAAAGTCTTGTGCTAAACGAACAAGAGCTTCATACACTGAGCTGTCACCGTGAGGGTGGTATTTACCTAATACTTCACCTACGATACGAGCGCACTTTTTAAAAGGTTTATCAGGAGTCATACCAAGCTCGTTCATAGCATATAATATACGTCTGTGTACAGGTTTAAGCCCATCCCTCACATCAGGAAGCGCACGCCCGACAATTACACTCATAGCGTAATCTATATAGCATTTCTTCATCTCTTCACGTATATTAACCGGAACAATCTTACCGTCTGAAAACATATTTTGCTGACTTGTCAAAACCTTTCTCCTCTATCCCACTATACACTTATCATGGTAGCACAAAAAAGCTTTGTGTAAAGCAAGATATTATAATAATCTATATAATATATACTCCTTAAATCCTCTATTTATAACACTTTAAGGTTTGTAACAATTTTTACAAAAAAGGCAATTTTTCAAGACAAAGCTACTTTATATATATGTAAGGGATAAGGAATCAAAAAGATAATTAAGTCCAAAGATTCTATAATAAGTTTCTTTTTATACTCTCTCTTAATATCCTCGTGTTTATTTAATGTTTGCCATAATATGGCAAACTTTTTTTTACCAGTAGTAAGGATATCGTCCAAAATAATAATCATAATATCTGGGAGATGAATATTGATAATATCGTAATCTATTCTGTTCATTTATAAGTGCATTTTGTTGTATTAATAAGAGATTTTGTTCCTCTCTTTGCTTAGCCTCTAACCTTCTTGCATTTTCCTGAGCTAAATCTCGATCTAATTCATTTTGTGTATTATTAATATCCGTAAAGCATGCAACCAGATTATTTCCGGAGTATCTTTTTATACAATCATTAGCCGATTCAAAAAAATCATCCTGACGTCTGTCCCAATAAGAAATATCATCTTTTAACAAATCCTGATTTCTTTTTCTTATTTTTACCCAATCAGGTTTTTTACAATAATTTGTTATTTTTGAATATGCTTTATCTATTTTATTCTGCTCTAAAGGTGCTATCATTTCATTTATATTTTTCACCATTGCGGGTAAATTTTGTGCATAATATAGATTTTTGGCTTTGTAATAATTTTTTAGTTTTTCATCTGTATTTGTAGCTGTATAAGCTAACCTCATATAATTGTTAGGATTCGAAGGATCTGATTTTATGAGATTACAGGCTGATTTATAGGCTTTGGAAGAATCCTTCATTATTGTGTAAGCCGTATATAATATTTCTTGTGAAGGGTTGAAAAACGGAGAGTTTGAGCCAATTTTGCCTACATACAAAACCGCATTTTTATAATCCTGCATATAAAAATAGTTCTGCCCTAATTGAAAAAGGGATGCTTCATAAATCCTGTTTTTATACTTTGTATATGCAATTAGATAATTATTTGAGGTTTTATAATCACCTATTCTTGAATATAGAACCCCGAACCTATAATCAAGAATATCTTTAGGTATGATATTCCACTTATCAGTTTCCTTAATTTTTTTTGCGTATTCTATAGCCTCTTCATATTTAGCCTGATTAAAATAATAATCCATAAGCCTTGTTATATTGGGGATAAGCTCCGGATAATATTTACCGGCCTTTTCGATATTTCCTTTTGAAACATACTTTTCGTTTTTTACAAGCTTTTTATAAAGTTTTTTATCCTCTTTAGAAAGCTTATTCTGTTCTTCTCGATCCAGCTTCCTGAAAGTTATTTTTAAATCATTTGATACAGTATAAAACTTCACATATTCAGGTTTTGGACTAATTGCAAAAACACATCCTAAAACTGATATAATGACTATTAAACTCAAGAAAATTTTAATTTTCACCTGAAAGAACTTCCTCATATGCTGATAAACACTTCAGAGCAGTAGATTTCGGAATACAATAAACCCCTAATGATTCAGCAATATGCCTTATATTATATGTAGCCGAAATCATAACAACCCTTGTATCATTATAACGACTAAAAGTCTTAATTTGTTCAACCAGCCATTCCCCCGCATATTTAGGGGCATAGAGATCCTCCATCTGCAAATCGGTTATTATAGCGTAATAATCTTTTTGCTGAAGTAGAAAATCATAAGCCTGCTGCGCAGATTCAGCAGTATCAATCACAATTTCTTCCTGCGAAAAGACTTCTTCTACAGCATTAGAGTTAAAATCCCTCCATCCTTTTACATCGTCAACAATCAAAAACCTCTTCATTTTCTTAACTCCGAAGCTCCGCCTAAATAAACAAATTCCGGTACAAATCCCTCACCGCAATTTACGACAATAAGAACTCTCAAGCACATTTTTAAACTTCCCGGAACATTAAGTTCATGAAAACACATCATTGGTACATCTTTCCACTTAAGATTAATTCTTGCATATTTTGCAGGGAAGTCCGCATTCAAATCATCCGTCAGCGTAAAAATAGCATGCGATATCATATCAATCTCTATATTATTCCTTTTAACCATTTCAGTTAAAAGTTTTATCGTAGAAGCACCAATTGCCTCTTTACTGTTTTCATCAACAGTAATAGCACCCCTTATCCCCTTAGAAATCATTTTTCCTCCTCACATAAAAAATATAAAGCAGCAAGAGAAGACGCGGTAAGCGCTATTCCAGACATTTCTTGTTCTTGCAGCCATTTATAAACATCCGATTTATCAACAAGAATCCTATCAACGATAACTCCGCCATCACTTACAGGCTTCGATATTATTTCATATTTACTGATATAAGCAATCGCAATAGTTATGGTTTCTGAAACACACCCCGCGGAACTTGCCATTTTTCTTGTTTTAATATCAATTTTATCCGCTTCCACTCCGGCCTCTTCCAGCAGCTCAGCTTTAATTGCATCTTCTATACTTTCTCCTTTTCTTTCATCACCCACCAGCCCTGCAGGAAATCCAATGCAGTACTTAGCAATCCCCTCTGCCTGAAGAGGAGGTCTTTCTTCTTTTAGAAAAAGTATTTTCTTATTGTTTATAAGAGGAAGAATAACCACAACATCTCTGGCATTCGGCCTGTGAGCATAAACCCAATCGTTACCAGATTTTGACGGGGTACTTTTTAATTGTAAATATTTTGTATCATATAAAATCATACTCTATTCTCCATAGTGCAAATTAATATTTTCTACGGCAGGCAGTTTTATCATAAATTCGGTATATTTACCCTCTTCACTTTCTACCGTAAGCTCGCCGTCATGAGCTTTAATAACCTGTAAGGCTAAATAAAGCCCCAAACCAGTTCCAATTTTTCTAAATTTTTTAGCAGCTGAATAGTATTTATTAAAAATTTTATCTATATCGTCTTTAGAAATTCCTGCGCCGTAATCTTTTACTTTTATTACTATATACTTAGGAATTTCGCCTATACTGATTTCTATAGGAGACTCCGGCTCGCCATAAGATATTGCGTTTTGAATTAAATTTTTTATTACACGTTTTAATTGAATCCTGTCTGCATATACCCTTATGTCCCTTGGAAGATTAAACTCTAATGTATTTTTTGTTTTATCAGCAATAGGTTTCATCTCGTCAAGAATTTCCGCAATAAAACTTTTGAGCATTACATTATCCTTATAAAGCCTAATCTTACCATCTCTTACCTTATAAGTTTCAAGCACAATTTGAACCAAATCCAGCAGTTCTTTATTTGAAGCCTGCATATTTTTAAGCGCAGTACGCTGTTTATCAGTAACAATGCCAAAGCTTTCATTTAAAAAAAGCTCAAGCATATTCGTTTCTGCAATTATAGGAACTTTTAAGTCATGAGTTAGAGTAGCGACAAAGTCCTCTTTTAAACTTTCAAGTTCGCGTTCATTCGTTACATTTTTTAATATTAATATAAAACGCTTATTTTTATCCTCAAGTTTTAACTCCATAGTACTCGCAATAAAGTTAGAAGCTTTATCTGACTTGACAAAAACATCATTATCTTTGAGTTTTTCAAGCTTTAGACCTTTAGGTAAAAGAATAAAATCAAAAATATCTTTTCCTGCAATTTCATTTAAAGAAACCCCGAACCATTCGCTTATCTTATGAGTAGCTCTAAGAATTTTGTATTCATCATCAACAACAATCAAGCCGTCAGAAAGTGAGTTAAACACAGCCTCGAGAAATTTATTCTGATTATGCAGTTCATTTTGATACTCCGTAATCATTTTTTCTCTGTCATTCAAAGATTCTATCATTCGGTTTAAGCTTTCAGTAAGCTGGACAGAACTTGGAATATCCATTTTATCAATTTTTTTAGACAAATCGCCATAACGTATTGAATTTACCGTATTAGTCAAAATTCCCAGAAAATCATCATATTTTGTCCACTTCTTTCTGGTTTGCCGTGCAAAAATAAAAAGTAAAATCAATGTTACAAGTATAAAAAGGTTTAACACATGTATTAAAAACAGACTGTGTTCTTCAAAAAAATAACTTATAACTTCAAAAGGCATGGCATGTAGTCCTATTTTAAAATTTTATGGTACAATTATAACAGAAAAACTTCTGTTTAGGAGTATAAAAAAAGAAGGGGTTAGGAAAAGCAACAAAGAGATTTTGGGAATACGGATGGAGTTGTAATGAATAAGGTATTAAAAATTTATTTAGGTATATTTTGCTGGCTATATACGATACAGTGTTATGCCGCTGAAAAATTTGAAATATTACCAGACCTTCCCGAACCATTATTAAACAGCGCAGCACAAGCATCTTCAGTTTCAACGGTTGCTGATAATACTGTAAATGCACAAACTGTTGGACAAGAGCCAAATCTTGTGTCTGTAGTATTCTCACTATTATTTGTAATTCTTTTAATATATGCAACAGGCATTATCTATGCAAAACTTAATAAACTAGGACTTAATACCTTAAAAAAACAAATAGGTGATACTTCAAGTTCTAAAGCTTCTGTTATCTCAACAACCCCTCTTGGTAATAATAAAACACTGCATGTAGTAGAGCTTGATGGTAAAAGAATGCTTATCGGCGCATCCAGCAGCTCAATTCACCTTATAAAAGACCTGGGAGCATATCCGCCTGAAGAAATTGAAGAAGGCCAATATTCTAAAATTGAAATACCTAACATAAGAATACCGAGAATTGAAATACCTAAAATAGAAATTCCGGGATTTACTAAAGTTTCTTTTAAACCGAAAAACCAAGAAGAAAAAGAAACTACAGAAGAATGCGATACTAAAGATGAACAATTTGAAATTTCTGATATATATGAAGAAGAAAATTCTGATGGAATAATTGATAAATTATTCCATACCGCCTCACAAGAATCGGCTCTGCAAAATAATTCGGAAGAAAAAAACAGCGAACACAGCGTAGATCCGGATGAATTTGCCTTATACAAAAAATATTTATAAATACGGAGTTTTTAAATGGATAGAAAGTGTGTGAAAATAGGAAATAAAATTATAGGAGACGGCAACCCCTGCTTTATTATAGCAGAAATTGGAATTAACCATAACGGTTCAACAGCTTTAGCAAAAAAAATGATTGATATTGCTGTCACAACAGGATGCGACGCTGTAAAATTTCAAAAACGAACTGTTGATATTGTATATACAAAAGAAGAGCTTGCCAAAGAAAGAAAAAGTGTATTTGGAAACACTAACGGCGATTTAAAACGCGGCCTGGAGTTTGGAGAAGAAGAATATAGAGAGATAGATGAATACTGTAAGAAAAAAGGTATTTTATGGTTTGCTTCCTGCTGGGATGAAAACTCTGTAGATTTTATGGAAAAATTTGATATTCCATGTTATAAAATAGCATCAGCTTCTTTAACAGATGACAATCTTTTGAAGCATACCAAAAGCAAGGGCAGACCAATTATGCTCTCTACAGGAATGAGTACAATGGAGCAGATAAGACATGCAGTCTCAATATTGGGGGAAGATAATCTTATTATACTTCACTGTACATCGACCTACCCATCAAATGCGGAAGAAACAAACCTTAGGGTTATTGAAACATTTAGAAAAGAATTTTCTTGCCCTATTGGATATTCCGGACATGAAAGGGGGGTAACTCCTTCTGTACTTGCGGCAGCACTTGGAGCTGCTGTTGTAGAACGGCATATTACAACAGATAGGACAAACTGGGGGTCTGATCAGGCGGCAAGTCTTGAAATGGCCGGATTATACCACATGGTAAGAGATATAAGACAAACACCATGCCTGCTGGGCGATGGGATTAAAGTCGTTTACCAAAGAGAGATTCCAATTATAGAAAAATTAAGAAGGGTAAAATAATATGAGCATACATTTACCTGATAGCATTAAATTTGTAATTACAGATTTCGACGGCATCATAACTGATAACTGTGTATATATCAATTCTGAAGGAGATATGAGCAGAAAACTAAATTTTAAAGATGTTATGGCCTTTTCTATTCTAAGAAAAAACGGATACAAGATTGGAATAATCTCAGGAGAAAAAAATTCTGCAATTGAGGTTATTGCTAAAAAATTTAATGTTGAAGAAGTGCACCAAAATATCAGGATTAAAATCGATATTTTAAAAACAATTGTAGAAAAATATAATTTGAAAGAAGATGAATTTGTCTATATTGGTGATGATATAAATGATTTAGATTCACTAAAATATGCAAAATACGCAATTACCGTACCTGATGCTGTAAAAAAAGTAAAAGATATCTCCGGAATTCAAATAACCACAGCAAAAGGCGGGGAGGGCGCGTTTAGAGAAATAGTTGATACACTTGTCAGGTAAGTTATGAAAAATTTATACACACTATCCGAAATTGTTGATAAAAAATTTTCTCATGGTGAAGAAATACCGGAGAATATAATAAACAGCGTAAGAGAATTAATCTCGGAGGGCGGATATATAGGAATGGCCCAGATTAATCCTATTGCAGGAAATATTGAATACAACGCAAAAAAAATAGCAAAGTATATCAAATATGCCTGCAAAATTGGACTTGACCTTATAGTCTTTCCAGAACTTGCACTCATGGGATATCCTATAGAAGATACTATCGACAGACACCCCGTTATTGTAGATGAAAATATCAAATGGTTAAAAGGCCTTGCCAAAATAACCAGAGGCACGACTGCTCTTGTTGGATTTATTGAGCCCAGAGCAAAAGACGCTGAGGGGAAAAAATATTTTAATTCTGCGGCTGTTTTAAAAGATGGTAAAATTGCAGGTATTGTGAGAAAATCTCTGCTGCCTAATTATTCGGAATTTAATGACTACAGATATATGGAACCATCTCCGGTTGCAGGAATACAGCCTGCAGAAACGCTGGGGCAATTTGATAAAGATAAAGTCAGAGAGAGTTCTAAAATTTTTGATAAATACGGCATCTCAATATGTGAAGACTGCTGGAATAATAAAGAATTCTTTGAAAAACATCTTTATGAAAAAGACCCGATAGAGGAGCTGGCTCAAGAAAAACCGGAAATATTTATTAATTGCTCTGCATCTCCTACAAGAGCAAAAAAAGAACAGTTGAAACATAATATGTTATCCTTTATTTCGCACAAATACAAAACTCCTATTGTTTATGTAAATCAGGTTGGTGCAATAGATAACAGCTCTTTCGACGGTTCAAGCCGTGTATTCAATGAAGAAGGCAAGCTTATTGCAAGAGCAAAATCATTTGAAGAACAGCTTTTAATAGTTAATCCGCTTAAAAATATCGGTAAAATTTACCCCCTCACCAAAGGACTTGATAAATCACTTACAGAACAAAAGGTCTTTACACTTGAATATGAATCAGATTTAGAAAGAACCTACAAAACAATTATCCAGGGAATAAGAGACTACTTTACAAAATGCGGTTTTAAACGCGCTGTCTTAGGCTTATCAGGCGGTTTGGATTCAACTGTTTGCGCTGTACTTCTTGCTGATGCAATCGGAAAAGAAAATGTTTACGGTATTTCTATGCCGTCTAAAATTACAAGCAAAGAAAGCCGTTCTGATGCAGAAGAGCTGGCACACAATCTTGGTATAAACTTTACCGAAGCATCAATAAGACCAATGATAGATACCACGACAGAATGTTTAAACAGATTATTTACAGAGATAGAACAGAATTGGGATGGAAGATATAAAACCTCATTTACACCGGATAATATTCAAGCTCGTTCAAGAGCAATGTTTCTATGGGGTATCAGCAATGAATTTTCGTCCTGCATCCCAATTGCAACATCTGATAAATCAGAACTTTATATGGGTTATGCTACAATTAACGGCGATATGTCAGGAGGATTTGCTCCGATTGCAGATGTTCCCAAAACAAAACTTTTCGCCTTTGCAAGGTGGCTCAATAAAAACAGGAGTGAAAAAAATGCTATTCCTGAAGCCATTATACGTAAAAAGCCGGGGGCAGAACTCGCGATAGATCCAAAGACCGGCAAACCGTTGATTGCAGAGGATGCTCTTATGCCATATGAATTTCTGGATGAAATTATATGGAGAATTGAAAATAAAAACGAAGGCTATCAGGATTTAATTAACACAAAATTTGTTTATGAAACACACAATACAGTATCAAAAGAACAAAAAACTGAATGGATAGATAAATTTTTCAGAAGAATGTCCACAGCCTTATATAAATGGTCAATTCTTCCGCCTTCTGTTATTGTAGAATCTCGCTCTATTAATAAATATGACTACAGACAGCCGATTACATCTGCCAAAATAAATTACAAGGGTGTTAATGAAGATTACGTAGAATCTACCTTAGAAGCAGATTAGAGTTAAGGTGTTTTAATTGCCGACGCATTTCATCAACTTTATCAGTAAGATTTTCACGCCTGTATATTTCAAGAGCAATTTTGTAATTTTCTTCAGCGTCTTTTTTGTATTCAGGATTATCATAACCGGACATCAACTGGAGGGTTTGAGCCAAAAGGACATAAGCTTCGGGCTTGTTAGGATTCAACTCTATAGCTTTTTCAAAACATTCTTTAGAGTCAATAATATGCCCCTCCATATGATTCTTATACCCCTCTAATATATGCATCGGATAGGCAAATAAATTTTGTTTGTCAAAAATCTTTAATTCTAAAAGAAAACAAATTTCCATCAAATCTTTATCCTGATACATATCTGTAAACCTGAAATGTGAAACAAAATATTTTGGAAAAACTGAATTAATTTTATTAAGAATTTCTGTCTGCTTTTCTTTTAAATTTGCAAGTCCGTAAATATTTGATTCTTCAAGCAATTTTATCGGATTATCCTTATCAATCATATCAATAACAGCTAAAAGTTTTAATGCTTTTGCAAGCTCATCATTTGCAATGGTTTTTGCAACTTCTTCAAATAAAAATTGAATAGTCCTATACTTATTAAAATCAAATAATTCAAGTATATAATTTTGGGCAATATTTTCCTGGCTTGAATATACCAGCGAGAGAAATTTTACCCGTTTTACATCAAAATTATCTGCATCCCAGGTTAAAATCTTTTCAGCATCTAAAATTGCCTCATAGTAATTTGAAATCTCAAAATTTAAAAATAATCTTTCATAATATGCTTCTTCTTTTTTTACACAATGAGTTATAACATATGTAAAATCAGAATACGCATCCTCAAGCATTAACAACTTATGGCAGAGTCGGCCCCGTTTCAAAAATGTTTCTGATGGCTTATACTCCTCTTTTATCAAAAAGTTCAATTTTTCTAAAGCTAAATCAAATTGATTTTCTGAAATAAACTTATCGACAGATTTTAGACACATTAAATATTTTATATTATCTAACATATAGATGCTCCAATATGGTAAATTACCCATCCCTATTATAATATATTATGTATCATAAAATTTTTATAAAAACGAGTAGCAGGTCAGCTATAAAACTTTTAACACCTGTCTAATCTCTCTCAAGGCAGTTGAAATTTCCGGATTAGTGTTTTTTTCTTTTTTTATTTTGTCATATGCAAACATTATTGTCGTATGCTTTTTCCCGTAATATTTGGCTATATTAACAAAACTCTGATTTGTAATATCCCTGCATAAATATATTGAAGTATGTCTTGCAAGAGACACCTTCTGCCCCCTTGCAGTACCTTTAATATCATTCATATCAACATCATAATAGCTTGCCGTAACTCTTGCAATTTTATCAAAACTAATTTCCTGACTATTACCGCTGCATTTTAGGACTTCTCTTGCTAAATCCAGCGTCAATTCCTGTCCAGAGACTTCTGCATAAGCGCAAACCCTTGTAAATGCGCCCTCAAGTTCCCGTACATTATTCCGGAAGTTTTCTGCAATATACATTAAAGCCTCTTCTTCAAACTTTAAATCATTATCAACAGCAAGCTTCTTAATAATCTCAAACCTTGTCTCCAAATCCGGCGGAGTCATCTCGACCATAAGCCCCATTTCAAAGCGCGAACATAATGCTGCAGTTAGGGTCGGAATTTCTTTTGGAATCCTGTCTGATGTTATCACAATCTGTTTGCCTTTATTATACAGACTATCGAATGTATGCTGCATCTGGGCCATTGTCTTAGTCTTAGATTCTATAAACTGAATATCATCAATTAAAATAATATCAATATTAGTATATTTCTTATTAAACTTTGACATATTCTCAATATTACCGCTGTTATTTTTTCTGGTATTAGAGATGAAATCATTAACATAGTCTTCTGTTTTGGTATATTTAACCTTTAATTTCGGATTATTAAAAATAGTATAATGTCCTATCGCTTGCATCAAGTGCGTTTTTCCAAGCCCTGAGTTCCCATATATAAATAAAGGATTATACTTTCCAGCAGGATTCTTTGCTACAGCCATAGCAGCAGCATAAGCAAACTTACTATTATCCCCTACAACAAAATTTTCAAATTTATATTTTAAATTAAGATTAGCAGCCGACTGCATATTAGACATATTTTCCAGCGCCTGCTCTTTTATACCGGCATCATTAACTTTTTTTTGAAATTTTTCAGTTTCTTTTTTGAGTTTTTTTGCAGAATCCTCATCATAAATTATTACAACTCTAGCATCCGGCTCGCCTGTGACTTTCCTTAACACATCATTAATTTGCGCAGAATGATTCTTTCGCAGCAAATCTCTGCCAATCATCTGACCAGTTACAAGAGTTAAAATTCCCTTGTCATACCCGGAAACCTCAAGCGGATAAACCCAGGGATGAGCGTTTTCTGGCAAAACCCCGATTAATTCTTCTTTAATCTGCTCCCAAAAACGTTTTAATTCTATATTTTCCATACACCTCTTGCGATAGTTCTTACTTAATTTAAAAAGGCGACACCCGGATTCGAACCGGGGGTAAAAGCTTTGCAGGCTTCTGCCTTACCACTTGGCCATGTCGCCATATGATTATAATATTATAAACATATATATATTGCAAGAGGATTATTGGCGGATATTTACGGCTATAAACTAAAAAAGACGGTTCTTTGAAGTAAAGAACCGTCTTATATATTATACCTTACGCTTACGAGCAGCTTCAGATTTGCGTTTTCTCTTTACGCTGGGCTTTTCATATCTTTCGCGCTTTTTAACTTCAGATAAGATACCAGCCTTCTGGATTTTCTTCTTAAATCTTCTTAAAGCGCTTTCGATACTTTCGTTTTCGCCCACTTTAACTTCTGCCATTTATATTTCACCACCTTTTCAGCATTTCATGTGTACAAATTTATGATACCTTAAGCAAAACATAATTTCAAGGGGGATATATAACTTGAAGAAATAGTATTTTAGTGTTAAACTGCGTATATTCTCAAAGGAGTACATATGGAGCTTACAAACGAAGAAATTGTAACAAAACTTCTATCATCAAATGAAATTTTGCATGTCAAAAATAATACAAAATTTTCTACTGAACCTGTATATAATCTGGGAGAATTTCTTAAAAACATAAAAAACATGCCAAGCCCATATGGTAAAAAATATGTATTCATAAAATAAAACCTCCCTCTATAAAGGGAGGTTTTATTTTAATTATTTGAGCTCCAATCTTTTTTGCCATAGCCTTTGTGCCAATCATATTGGACTAATTCATATTTATCGCCATTCTTTTGGAGAATATAATCTTGGTGATCTTGATCGCTTGTGTAAACATATTCACCATTTACGGTTTCTTTATAGGTATATGTTATGTCTTTTTTATCCTGTATTACTATTGTTTGCGGATGAGAACCATTAGCAGCCTTAGTAATTTTGGATGTTTTACCGTTTATTATTACAGTATCTTTAGTTTTTCCGCTAGTATCGTGTGCTCTTATAACATCACCGTCATTTAGTTCAGTTTTTCCATCATAGTTTGTATATCCGTCTAAATAGGTATGAGAATTTTCTGTAACAGTTTCCTCTGTAGGAGCTGTTACTGCTGGTGTTACAGGTGCTGTTGCTGGGGGCGTTGTTACGCCAGTATCTGATGCTGCACCTGCTGCTTGAGTATTTGCTTCACGCTGTTTAGCAGCGCTTATAGCATCTTCAAGTCCATATTTTAGACGATTAAAATCAGCATTATCTGTTGCGTCATGAACTGGATTTTTATCTTGGTTTTGTTCTGCTTTATTTATATCATCTAATAGTTGTTGTAATTCTGCAGAAGTTGGTTGTGCACCTTTTTTAAACAATTCATTCTTTCTATCCCAGAGTTTACCTATAGTATCTCTATCAGGATCTAATTTTTCAGACGACGTATTACCTGTTTTTGCATTATCATTACAATGACAAGCATTGTCAGAAGTTCTTGTAGAACGTGTACTGCTGCCAGCATTTCCCCAAGGATTGCTCCAGCCGCCGAAATTACCGAAACCACCGCCGAATGATGGGAAGCCAAAACCACCCATGCCAAAGCCGCTAAATAAGCTGCCGAATGCGTTTCCAAGGCCTAATCCAAAACCGCCCCAGAATCCGCCGCCTAAGTGACTGCCGCCGCAATTAAATATGGTGGTATTATTGCTGCCAATATTAATTACGTCGCCACCTCTTGAGTGGAACATTTCATAATGTTTAAATGCGCTGTGACAATTAATTCTAGCCATAATCTGTACCTCGTTGGTTTCTTACATCTGTTATATATATAAAGTATTTAAAAAGTATTCAATTTCACAATTGTTTTTAATCGTTACAAAACTTTACATCATTAAGTTTTGTAACAATTATCTCTAAAACCCTAAAGTTTTCGAAAATTATGCCGATATATATATTACAAAGGGAAAATAAAAAAAAGGACTCAGGGACATGGGATTAAATGTATCAATGGATTATTCTTATCAGCTTGAAAACAGAGAACATTTAAGAAACACCGCTAAGAATATACTCAATAACAGCGGTGCGTCCTCTGAAGCTGCACAAAAAATTATTGAAAAAACAATTTTTGATAGTGATAAACAAATAAAAGAAATTTACACAAACTCTCAATTAGCAGTACTCAAAGCTTCTACACAGATAAGTATTAACGGGACTTTAAAAGAGACTCTAAAGTACCTGAAATCACATGCCGGTAAAAGACAGCTTAAAGAGCCGGTCTTAGGGGAATTATGGAATATATTTTCCGCAAACAATCAAGCATCGGAACAAAACCCTTACAAAGGCGAGCTGTGTGATTTTCAAATAGATAAAAATGCAAAAAACATTTTTGCAGCAGCCTAGCAAATATTATAGATTTCTCCTCAAAAAGGCGGAAACACTATGTGTTTCCGCCGCCTCACTATATAAGAACTTTTACAACAGCCTTTTTGACCCTCTTTGGATTATCAATTGCAATCGAAGGCTTGTGAGCATCATTTGGATACAGTATTAAAAATTCTCCCTTCTTGAGTAATTGGTAATTATCTTCTTTATTACAGGTTAAGAATTCAATATCTTTAGAGCTGTCATACGGAATCTCATTTTGGCACTCTGAATAATCTACAACCCCGACCTTTTCTTCACCATCAATCATATACTGAATATCAATGTACTTTCTGTGAGCCTCAAAAAGTGCGTCTTTTTTAGTCTCATATGTCTGGATATTTACAAAAATCCCTTCTCCGTCTATTGCATACCTGCCATCAGAGAATTTATCCAAATCATTAACCCCCAGCCACTCAAGTCCTCTTTGAATATTTTCGCTCAATTCTGCATTGTAACAAGATAATAAACCTTTTATCATATAACCTCCATAGAATTATCTTTACAAATCTTAACAAAATATAAGAAAAAAAGCAATTTTTAAAACAAAAAATACTTTATATTAATGTAAGGTTAAAAGGTTAGAAAAAGTTAGGTAGGTTTACTATGTTAATGGCATTCTGGCAAGTCCAGAGATTAACACGCGAAATAAATGCTCTTGAAAGGCAGGCAATAGAGACCCGCACAAGACTTTCGAACTATCAAAAGTATGCGAGTGTTCTTGGTGGTTCTTCTATCATGACCATGAGCAATATCGCCGGAATGTCAGCCGAGCTGCTTCCAAGAGCAGCTATGTTTGCACAGTTCTCTAACCAGGCAAGCTCTATGAGTGCAATGCAAAACTTACAGGCAATGAAGATGAGTGGTATGGTTCCTTGGACAGGTAATCCAATGGCGCAATACCAGATTGAGATGAGTGCTTTTGCTAAATTTAAAGAAGAATCAATGAAAGCTCTTAAACAGCAAGAAATTCAAGTGCTTAACGAAAAAGAAAAAGAAATTCAGCTTGAGATGAATTCTATAGAACAAAGATTGACAATGAAGAGAGCCGAGCTTGAATCTGTTAAACAATTAGCAAGTCAGGAGGCTAGAGATAATGTTCCAAGATTTGGCCTCTAAGATAAGAATTTAATACTCTAAAAACTTATAGTGTGAAAATAATGTGAAGTGTATACCTATTAACTTAAAAATTCCCCTCGCCTCTTATAAAAGAGGCTTTTTTTTGTAGTTTAATCAAATGATAACAATTTTAGTATACAGGGATATCGATTGGATTAAGAAGTTTGACTGTAAGTACAGTTCCCTTATTAATGTATACGTCCTGTCCTTTTCTAAACATATCTGCAACGCTGTCTCCAATCCAGTACCCAACTCCTCCGATAAATCCGCCAATTGCACATATTGGAGTTGTAAGGTACTGTATGCCCGGCGCAGAATCGCCTGCTTTCAGTCCGTATTCTGTAGAGTTTTTAGTAATTTCAACAGCTCTGTCATAATTAAGCTGCAGTGCTTCTCCGTAGCCGAGGTTTTTGTATAGAGCCCCATCTAAATATATTTTTTCAAACTGACAAACAGCCATATCAAGAGGAATTTGTCTTCCATTAGGCGTTACAACATGATCAAAGTCAAGATACAGCTTAGCCCCTCTGGAGAATCTTTTTGCAGTATTAACCTTTGATATGCTGCCCCTTACAATTGACCCTTTGGGTAAAACTATAATATCACCCGCAGCAAGCTCATTTTTTAAAGTAGCAATAAAAGAATCACCTTCACATCCGGAGAAAGTACTCACAGGCTGCGTAAATTCTAATTCAAAAACCGTCCCGGCAGGAATTCTTTTTGTTCTTGCGTCAGCCTTAAATGCACCAGCAAAAGATGGTGCTGCAAGTAATAATACTAACAATAAAATTATTAAAAACTTTATATTTCTCATAATCAAAAGCTCCTCTCTAGAATTCAGGTTGATTGTAACATATTAAAGCACTAAAAGCAATTAATTATAAAGGCTTAAATTTGTATATCCTTAAACTCTTTTTTCTTTAATGCCCGTTTGATTAAATATGAGGCTGCTAAGGCAGTAAAAGGCACACATATAACAATTGCGATACTTCCTATTAGTGCAGATGCTGTTTCTGTTACAACCTGATTAAGATTAACAAATTTTTGTAAATCTATATTTCCAGCTAGTAATAATAGCGGAAGCGACCCTCCTAAATAAACTAAGATTAAAGTATTGGCCATAGTACCTATTATATCCCTTCCGACATTCATTCCAGAGGTAAAAAGTTCTTTAACTGTTTTATTATTATCAATTTCACAAATTTCATTTATAGTACTTGCAATTGACATTGCAACATCCATAACAGCACCAAGTGTAGCAATGACCATTGTTGCAATTGTAATTCCGATAAAATCAAGCTCAGGGTGTGCTGTATACAAAAATATTGAGTTTTCACCAGTAAATCCGGTTAAATGTGCAGTAAACATTGTAATATACGACAATAATCCTGCAAACAGCAGGCTTAATACAGCTCCGATTACGGCAGAAGTACTTTTAAAATTCCACCCTCCTACTAAATACATCGTTACAGCCGTAGATAGAATACATATAAAAATTGTTGCAAGGACAGGATTTATACCCATCAATATCATTGGAGAAAGCAAATGGGTTATTAATAATATTGTAAAAACAATCGAAACTAGACTATATAACCCTTTTTTACGCCCTATATATACAAGTAGCGCGCAAAATAGAAAGGAGAGCCAGATTAGGGTTCCGGAGCGTTTAATGTCTTCTATAGAAAACTCAACCCCTTCGCCATTATCTTCTGCATGAAGTATAACCTTTGTGTTTTTCTTAAGCTTAATATCATAATACGGATTTCCAGTCAGCATATTATCTAAAACAACATTTTCGCCTTTAAATTCACCGCTTATAATCTTTACTTCAACACTCTGTTTTGTCTGGGAAATATCACTTTCATCCATATCAATATATTGCACATTCTGAACAATACCCGTTTGGGAAGGTAGAATTTTCCCTTCGTCCGCAAAGACCGGAACTAATAAAAGAAGTGATAGTATTATTAAAAAAATTTGTTTCATATATAAAGTTCCTCAATAACTAAAACAGTGAGGTTTGCGTTGAAGGCATTTTTCTTCCAAGATGTCTGAAACCTTCCGGCGAGACCTTTCTACCTCTGGGCGTTCTCTGTAAAAGACCTGCCTGCAATAAATACGGTTCACAAACATCCTCAATAGTTCTAACATCTTCACTTAAGGCAGCCGCAATGGTTTCAATACCAACAGGTCCACCGTCATATTTATCTATAATAAGGCTTAAGAGAGCTCTATCGGTATTATCCAGCCCAAATTCATCAATTTTTAATATATCCAAAGACTCATTTGCTACCATAGCATCAATAGTACCGTCATATTTCACTATAGCAAAATCAGACACTCTTTTTACAAGCCTATTTGCAATTCTTGGGGTACCTCTGGAGCGCATTGCAATAGCCTTAGCGCCTTCTTCTGTAACCTTAACTTCCAATATTTTAGCAGTCCTCATCACAACCTGTGTTAATTCTTCTACTGTATAAAACTCAAGCCTGTGAATCATTCCGAATCGGTCTCTCAAGGGGCTTGAGAGTTCTCCGGCCTTTGTTGTTGCTCCTATCAGTGTAAATTTAGGAAGCGGCACCCGCAGAGTTTTAGCAGTCTGGCTCTTTCCTGTTGTCATATCAAGAGTAAAGTCTTCCATTGCAGGATAAAGAATCTCTTCTGCAACTTTATTTAGCCGGTGAATTTCATCTATAAATAATATTTCACCGCCCTTTAATGACATCAAAATCCCAATAATGTCTCTTGGTCTTTCTAAAGAAGGAGCTGAAGTTATTCTAATTTCAACGCCCATTTGAGTTGCAATAACCCCTGCTATAGTTGTCTTGCCCAAACCCGGAGGACCATAAAAAAGCATATGATCAAGAGGTTTATTGCGCTTCTTTGCCGCCTCTAAGATAATTTTCAAAGTTTCTTTTAAAGCAGTTTGGCCAATATAACTATCAAAATCTTTAGGTCTTATACTGCTTTCGAAAAGATTATCATATTCTATTGTCTCGGATTTAACTATAGGATTCCTCTTAACCCTTTTCTCCAATCCCTCGTCATCTGATATTATTGCCATAAATTAATCTTAGCATAAAATCTTAACAAACTCTATTTGTATTTTCTCCTTTTAGATAATCTCTTATTAGATTAAACGTCTCATCAAGAATATAGTTTACCGCTTCCCGCGTATTGTATGCGATGTGGGGTGTTATTATAACATTGTCCATATTAAATAACTTTTGTGTAATAAGTGCTGCTTTAATGCAGTGCTGCTCCGCATCTTCTATAACGTTTGCGATTTCTCCCTTATATGTACTTATAAATTCACACTCAAGTACATCTAATGCTGCTCCTGCAACCTTGCCCTTTATAAGATTATCATATAACGCCTTAATGTCTAAAAGTTCTCCTCTTGCTGTGTTTACGATATATACGCCATCTTTCATTTTATTAAATTCTTCAATGGAAATCATATGGTAATTTTCGCCGTCATATGGTAGATGAAGAGATATAATATCAGATTCCGAAAGTAATTCGTCTAACTGGACAAACTCACAGCTTCCGTTTAGTTCTGGATTTTTCATGTAAGAATGTATTAAAACCCTCATTCCAAAAAAGCGTGCAATCTTTGCAACAGCAGAACCTATGGCTCCGCACCCAATAATTCCGATTGTGTAAGAACTTAAAACCCTGCCTTCATATTTTTTGTGATTAATTGAATGATTTTTCATGTCAAAATATGCTGGTAAAAGATTTCTAACAAGCGCTATAATTAATGAAACCGCGTATTCTGCAACAGAGTTTTTGCCATATTGCTCAATATTAAATACCGCAATATTATGATTTGTACAATAATCTGTATCAATATGGTCATATGCACTTGAACGAGTTGATATGATTCTTAAATTTTTAAACTTCTTTAATACATCTCCTGTCACACTTGATGTAGTAAAAACACTTATTATATCAGTGTCGTTTAACAATCTCTCATTTAAAACAGTTTCACTATTCAGCGGTTCTTTTATAAATGTAAGCTCAAAATCATTTAAATTATTTTTATCAAAAAACTCTTTTTCCGAATCTCTAAAGTCAAACACTAACATCTTCATACAGACAAAATCTCCTTTATAGAGATACTATAAAATTTATAAAATTTTAGCTATTATACATATAGGTAGTTTTTACTAAACTCCAAAAATAGAAGCTTGATTTAACAAATTTCTTTTAGAGCAAGCAAGACTTACCACTTGATGAGTATAAGACAGCTGCCTGCCTAGTGCAATATTTTTGCTTGTACTGTATTGGCCACCTTCTTCAAGAATAGCTTTATATTGTTCTTGTTGTTCAACTTCCATAGAGTTGATATCAGTTCCATATTCACGTGTAAATGCAATTCTCTCTTTTCTATTATCGCGTACGCCCTGTAAATTAAAATCAAAAATTTTTCCCCACATAGCAGCTTTTTCTTTTGCATCATTTAATTCTTCAGTCGACTTCTCTATCCTTTCTTGATAATAATTATCAAATAAAGGCTCATTCAGATTAACACGCTTACCATCAATTACAACGAACTCTTCTCCAAACCTGTCAGTTTGAACAGTGTATTTTTTACCGTTAATTACGGTTTCTCTTTGACCAGATAAAGTTGTTGATACATTGAAAGTCATATTTTTATCCTCTCTATATATATAAAGAATATTTCATAATAAAAATTGCTATTATATAAAGAAATGTAAACAAAAAAAAGAGTAAAATGAAAATCCATTCATTCTACTCTTTTTTCTAAAATAGAAGTTGGCAGCGTGCTATCTTCCCAGGCGGTGGCCCGCCAAGTATTGTCGCCTCTGCAGGGCTTTACGACCGTGTTCGGGATGGGAACGGGTGGTTTACCTGCGATTGGCCACCAAC
>CALUSZ010000082.1 GCA_944323495.1 Candidatus Gastranaerophilales bacterium | reverse complement strand
CCTTAAGCCTGTCCATATATTCAATAGCTCCATAATTATCGCCTATTGACTCTCTGAATTCTGCAAGTTTTTGGAGCGCAAGTTTGTTCTTTGGATCAACATCCGCGAGTCTTTCATAAAATTCACTTGCTTTTGTTTTATCGCCTTCTGCCTCTAAAAGGGCTGCTATTGTTTCAATTAGGTCAATATCTTTATCATTAAACCTGTATGCGGTAAGGTACTCATTCAGAGCAACATCTCTTTCACCCCTTAGAATATTATACTTACCCCAATTTATGTGTTCGTTGAATGAATCGTCCTGCTTTTCACAAATAAGAGCTCTCATCTGGTAAATTAGCGGAGAATTCGGGTCTAATTTTGCAAACTCATCAATTTCCTTAAAAGCTTCATCAAACATATCTTTTTGGAAATAGTATTGAGCAAGAAGGGAATGAAAAGTCTTTTCATTTGCGTACTTTGATTTATTTTTCATCAAAATATCATATCCGGCTTCATTTTTATCCATATCAAAAAGTGCTCTTGCCTTAGTTAAGTCGTTTTTAGTAAGCTCATACGCTTTTTCCGGCTGAGAATTTCTAATATAATATCCGGCAAGAATTTCTTCAAAACCTTTAAACCCTCTGTCATTTCGTCCTCGCTCAAGAGTCTGTATTGCAGAGATTAAGCCCTCAGTTTTTTCATATAGCTCGGCTAATTTTAAAAATACTGTGGCATTGCCTTCATCATAATCCGATATTTTTAAATACTCATCAATTGCTTCCTGAAGTTTCCCCTGACCTTCGCATAATCCGGCATACAAATATCTTGCAGGTAATGCTTCTTTAGGGTCTTTAGCGTGATCTATTGCCTTTTTGTAATCACTTCTTGCATGGCTCATCTGCTGTTGAAGAGCGTGCAGATTGCCTCTGAACAAATAATACTTAAACCTATCCTCGTGACAGAATAAATCTATAAGCTGTTCATGGGCAAGAATATTTGCAGGATCAAGTTCCAGAATTTTGGCATAATATGTTTTAGCATCATCTTTTTTGTCCAAAATCATTGCAACATGAGCAAGTTTTGTTAAAATCTCTATATCATCAGGCTTTTTAACAAGTATTTTTTTATATTCTGCATACGCTTCATCATATTTTTCATTTTGTTCAAGTTGTTCTGCTAAGTTCATATTATTCTCCTAGTTAAATTTATTCTGTGCTGCAGCCATTCCCTCTTTAAAATAGCACTGGATTCCCTCTTTTGCTTTTCCAATGGCACCCTTTAGGACTTCAAGTTCTTCTTTTGAAAAATTTTGTAATACAAAAACTTCAGAAGGTATATTAGGCTGCGGTCCTATCCCGATTTTTAATCTTGCAATTTCACTTGTACCCAGATGCTTTATTACGGATTTAATCCCGTTATGGCCTCCGTCGGAGCCGTTAGGACGAAATCTTATCTTGCCAAGTTCAAGTGATAAATCATCAAATACGATTAAAACATCTTCTACCGGTATTTTATAATAATCCATAACTGCTCTCACAGCCTCGCCTGACAGGTTCATAAAAGTGGTTGGTTTAATATAAAGACAATCGCCGATATTGGTTATGAGACATTTGAGTCTTGAATTCTCACGAAAAGTCAGGTTTGAATTTAGCGCAATACTATCTATGAGCATAAATCCTGCGTTATGCCTTGTAAAAATATATTTATCGCCAATATTCCCTAATCCTGCAACTAATTTCATCTGAATCGTCTCATATTTTTCATCATCTGGTGCATAGAAAGTTTTGCCTTCTGCTGGTTACCTCCGATATTTTTCTTAAAATCAGATACACCTTTCATCATTTTTCTCATCTGTTCAAACTGATTGATAAAGACATTCAGGTCATGTATCGGAATCCCTGAACCCGCAGCAATACGTTTTTTGCGGGAAGAATTCATTAATTCCGGGTGTTCGCGCTCTTCCGGCGTCTTACTTTGTATGAATACTTCTATTCGCTTGAACTGTTTTTCGCCTTCATGTGAAAGTTTTTGCCTGTCGTCTTTAGAAATTTTTAACCCAGGAATCATTCCCAGAAGCTGATCAATTGAACCGAACATCTTCATCTGTGACTGCATTTTGAGAAAATCGTTGAAAGAAAATTCTGCCTTAGCCATTTTCTTTTCCATCTCCATTGCAGTCTTTTCATCAAAAACTTCCTGTGCTCGTTCTACAAGAGATACAATATCCCCCATTCCGAGAATTCTTGTTGCCATTCTCTCCGGATAAAAATCCTCAAGAGCGTTTAGTTTTTCGCCGGTTCCGGTTAATTTAATCGGCTTATGCGTGCAATATACACCGCTTAATGCAGCCCCGCCTCTTGAGTCACCGTCCAGTTTTGTAAGTACAAGCCCTGTAATACTCAGCTGCGCATCAAAGTTTTCAGCAACATTAACAGCTTCCTGCCCTGTCATAGAATCAATTACCAGAAGCTTTTCAGCAGGGTGGAAGATTCTATCTATCAAAAGCAATTCTGCCATCATGTCTGTATCAATCTGCAAGCGTCCGGCTGTATCAAGGATTAGGGTGTTAAATCCTTTTTCTTTTGAATAGTTTATAGCATTTTGTATAATTGCCTGAACATCTTTAGACTCTTCCGAATAAACTTCAACCCCAATTTGTTCTCCTAAAGCTTTTAATTGGGTTATAGCAGCAGGTCTGTATACGTCACAGGCAACAAGCAGCGGGTTTCTTCCTTCTTTTTTTAACTTTACGGCTAATTTAGCTGAAGAAGTCGTTTTACCGCTCCCTTGAAGCCCGAGCATCATAATAAGGTTCGGGTGCCCTGAAAAATTAAGCGGGTTAGCTTCTTTTCCCAAAAGCTCGATTAATTCATCATGAACAATTTTTACAAGCTGCTGTGAAGGATTAACTCCCAGCAAAACATTTTCGCCTTCAGCCCTATCCTTAATATTGGATATAAAAGCCTTAACGACTCTTAAATTAACATCAGCCTCCAATAAAGCACGCCTTATTTCTCTAAGAGCCTCCTGCATATTGTCCTGCGTAAGCTCCTTTTGTCCTGCTGTTTTTGCAATAATATCCTGTAATTTGTCTGATAACGAATCGAACATTTGTGATATCCTCTAATACTATAAAAATAAGGATATCACAAACATAGCTATTATGACATTATACTAAAGTTACGTTCTGTATTATCATCTCTAACAGTTTCTATACCTTTAATCATTTCGTTAATAGCTGCTTGTTCTGTTTCAAGGTTTTGCATTCTTGTATCAATTCTGGATTCTTTTTCGTTAATGATACTTTTTTGATATTCATATTCAGCCAGTGCTTCTTCCGCGGCATCAGAATCGTTAACGATAAAGATATTTTCAAAGTTAGAAGCTATGCTGGTGTCATATTCAAAATATTCATCGCCGTCTTCGTCTGTATTAGAGTCAATTGTAGTTATGTAATATTGATTGTTTTGCAGCATTTGGTTAAGATAGTCATTATCAGAAACCTGTGAGTTTCCAACCCATCCTTTTTCTGCTATTGCGGAAAAGAGTTGATCATAAAAATTTATTGAAGATTCTTCTTCAGATGTCAATGTTTGATTAGAAGTATCTACACATTCTTCGTATTCTGCTTTTGCGGCTTCAAGTTCTGCTAGCTTAGTTTCATATGCTTTATAAGCTTCTGAATTTCTATCTACCGAATAATAGTATGTTTCTTCAGAGTTCACCGTGCTGGTGGAGTAGGTTCCGCCAGATTTTTCATATTGATTTAAAATACAATCTAATAAATCTTGAACTTTTATACAAATATTGCTATTATTATTTGTTTTTTCAATAGATAGCGGACAGATGTCAAGACAATCTTCTGCTGCAGCATCAATATAGTCAGTGTAAATTTGTACCGTCTCATCACAAGCGGCTTTAAACGCTTCCTGATCTTCAGTGTGTAAAAATGGTGATACATTACTATAAATTTGGCTTAATAAGCTTTCTAGATTATTTGCAGCAACAGAAGATTGTCCTAAACTTAGTGCATACGTAGGGTCATCTGAATATAGACAATTTGATTCTTCTTTGCCACTATAACTAAACCCAGTAACAGAACCGAAACAATTTTTAATAAAATCATCAGTTGTTTGTTTATTTGAGCAATTCTTTTTTAGTGTATCAACTTCATTTTGTAAAGTATTAACTTTTTCTGCTGCTGTATCAAGAGCTTCTGATGCGCTGTCAGAAGCTTCTATATCTTCGACAGGTATTCCGGTTAAAGACGATAATATTTTAGAACGGTTAGACTCCCAGTCGCCGCCTGGGGCCCCGTCTGGAGAGATCATCTCTGCGTATTTTTGGTATTGGCTGTCAAGCACTACCTTGTCATTTTTATCTGTAATAAGGTATGGAATATTATTATTGGCAGAACCGGGGCGCATTAAGTTTGAATAACTTAAGTCAACATAACTAGCACCAGAATTGTTAGACCATTTTAATACCTTGCTGTTTAATGCGTTCTGGTATTCTTTTGTTACACCTTGCATCTCTCTTGTAAGGGAAGTTTTTTGCATAGACAAACTTTCAAGCTGCCGGCCGATTGTATTTTTTCGGCTGGTTAGCTGCAAAAGTCTAACTTGTGATGCTGCCATTCCCATAAAATCTGCTTTCCTTTTTTTGAAATTTCCCTTGTTACCATGTATTACGGCTAAATTATGCAAAAACTTTAATATATAATAAAAATTGTTACATTTCTTAATATTAAATGTAAGTTTGTATAAAGAGTTTTTGTTTTAAGAAAAATAAAGATATACGTTATTCGGATGATTTTGGAGCAAATTGCTAAAGAAAAAAAACTTCTATCCGAATAAGATAGTATAAATGACATTTTGGTTCGGAGAGAATATGACAAATACCCCGGTTATTGCTATAGAAAGTAGTGAAGCTGAACGTTTACTAGAAGAAGCACGTTCGGCTCATGAACAATATTTAATTAAACAACAGGAAGCTGACTTAGAAAAAGCTATTGGTTTTTATGTTGATACTATAAAATTAAATCCAGGACTCGCAGAATCTTATTATAGACTGGCCAGTCTGCTTTTAATCAAAGGACAAATTTCTGTTGAAGGAGCTTTAGAACAGTGCAAAACTGCAGTAACACTTGAACCTGAGAATGTTAATGCACATATATATACGGGTTATTTTCAGTGTCTTAATGAAAATTTTGAAGAAGCTGAAAAAGAGTTTAGGCTTGCAATAGAAAATTCCGGTAAAAATTCTGCAAGACCAAGGCTTTTTCTGTCAAAAGTTCTTTTTTCAAGAATTAAAAACAGGCATTCTTCTGTAAAAGATGTCATGAATTTTCTTTATTACTTTTTATCAGGGAGCATGATGATTATGTGGGACTGCCCTTCTTTGAAAATGCTTTGTAAATTTTTGGCAAATGATTTTTCTGTATTTTCATATAAAACTCTTGGAGAAGCGTTTGAAAAAATGAAACTTTTCCCCTCTGCCTTAGAGGCTTATTCCAAAGGGTTGGAGAAGACTTCCCAAGGAAATCTTTTCTATCAGAAAATGGGGGATTTGTCTCTTGAATGTAATGATATAGAAGCATCTCTTGAATGTTATCAAAAAGCATATGAAATAAACCCTAATGACAGAGAGGTTTTAATCAAATTAGCAACTATTAACCAAACTTATTTCCCTGAAAAAATTGATGTTACTATAGATTACTACAATTCACTGCTTGAATTCGGCATAGACTTGGATAAAATATATTATGAACTAGGGCATTTATATTTGAATAAGTCCGATAAGATTCATGCGGTAACAGCATTTAAATTAGCACAGGAAATGAACCCTGAAAATCCATACTATAACAATTCGCTTGCATATGCTTATATAAAGGCAGAACTTTATGATGATGCAATAGAATATTATCAGCTTGCAATAAAACTTAATCCTGATGCTGAATGGACTTCTATTGTTTGTCACGCATTAGGTGCGATTTATGCAGAAATCAAAAATAATTTTGAAGCTGCCGAAGCGACATTTAATGCCGGAATGGTTCTTGATCCTAAAAATGTTGATATACAGCTTTCTTTAGGTGATTTATATATGGCACAAGGAGATTTAGACAGAGCTATAAAAACTTATTGTGATGCTATTGCAGTAGAACCTGAAAATTATTTAACTTATGCAAAAACAGGTCTGGCTCTCTGGGAAAAAGATTATTTAGAAGAGGCTGTTGTGGCTTTTCATAAATCTATAGAGCTAAATCCGGAGTTTGAAATTGCACAAAATAATTTGGGAGTTGTATATTTAGACGGACTTGGGGATCCTAAAGAATCTGTTGAATATTTTAAGAATGCAATAAATATTAATCCAAACTATACACTGGCATATTTCAATCTTGCCCGCGCCTATCAATCAATTGGAGACAAGCCTCTGGCAGCTGAGTATTATCAGATGACTTTGGATTTAAATAAAATAACGGAAGAGCTTTCTGAAAAGGATATAAGACAAAGATTGTACGGTTTGTTTGAATAATTTTGTACTATGTTTGTGTGTAAACATTAAGTGTGACGTATTATTCGGAAATCAATATCCTTTATAATTCTTCGTGAGCAGTATCTACAGTATTATCTATATTAATATTGGTTTCAATTCCTGTAGTTGAAATCCAGATTAAATATTCAATATTACCGGCAGGCCCTTTGATTGAAGAAAATGTTAGCCCTTTAATTGTGTAATTTAAACTTTTTACGCAGTTAATAACATTATTAATAACTTGTTTGTGTGTATTTTTGTCACGAACAACCCCGCCTTTTTCTACCAGCTCTCTGCCGGCTTCAAACTGGGGCTTGATAAGGCATATCATCTCGTGAAAATCCTTATTTAATAATGTTTTTAAGTTAGGAAGTACTTTTTCTAAAGAAATAAAGGACAAATCAGAGACAAGCAAATCTGCAGGTACTTCATCTTCTGAATAAATATCATTGTATGAGCAGTTTTTTAAATTTGTTTTTTCTATAACTTTTACCTGTTTAGAATTTCTGATTTTCCAATCCAGCTGACCATAACCAACATCCACTGCATAGATAAATTTGGCCCCGCTTTGTAGTAGGCAGTCTGTAAAACCACCGGTTGAAGCGCCGGCATCCAGGCAGATTCTGTCTTTTACACTTATATCAAATGTGTCAAGGGCTTTTTTTAGCTTAAAACCGCCTCTTGAAACGTAAGGCATTGATTTTATTTTAAAATCATACTCTTTTTCCGGATTAAGCTGATAGCCGGCTTTTGTAATAACTTCTGTTCCAATCATAACATTTCCTGCTAAAATTGAAGCAGAGGCCTTGCTTTTGTTTTCAAAATACCCTAAATCAACTAATATTTTATCTAAACGTTCTTTTTTCAAATCCCGAAAAACCTTTCTGCATTGTCTGTTGTAATGTCGATTAACTCTTCAAGAGACATATTCCTGATTTTAGCAATTTCTTCTGCTATATATTTTACATAAGCCGGTGTGTTAGGTTTACCTCTGAAAGGTACCGGAGTAAGATATGGAGAATCAGTCTCAAGAACAAGTTTTTCAATCGGAGTACATTTTGCAACTTCTTTCATTTTTACAGCATTTTTAAATGTAACGACTCCGCCCAGGGCGATATACCATCCTGCGTTTGTGCATTCGCGCATAAATTCAACACTTCCTGAAAAACAGTGGAAAAGAACCGGAGATGTTTGATTATGTTCTTTTAATATATCAAATGTGTCTTTATGCGCATCTCTATCGTGTATTACAAGCGGAAGCGAAAGTCTATTTGCCAGTTTCACCTGCTTTGCAAAAACCTCTTTTTGTATATCTTTAAATGAAGTATCCCAGTAATAATCAAGCCCGACTTCACCAATTGCAACGATATTATCTCGGTTTTCAAGGATTTTATGCTCTACCTCTTCTGTATATGTTTTTGCTTCTGAGGGGTAAATTCCGAGCATTGCAAAAATATTATTGTATTGTTTGGAAAGCTCAAGTATTTTATCAAAAGTTCCAATTTCTACAGCAGGGTTGATAACTTTTTTAACTCCATATTCTTCCATTTTATCCAGAGTCTCATCCAGAGGGGCTTCCAACATATCTATGTGTGCATGTGTATCAATTAAATAGTTTTTCATATAAAGGTATTATAGCATATTAAAATTTTTAACTATGGTTTTAATATTGCACAAATTTTTTTTATTAACTATAATCAGTGTATAATGAGTATTGTCCAAAAATCACAAAAATCCCTAGAATATGATAAAATTCTAGCTGAATTAGCTAAATTTGCCAAGACAGAACAGTCTAAGAAGCTTTGTCTTGAGCTAACACCGTATGTAAAAAGGGAAGATATACAAAAGCAGGTTGTTTTGACCGGCGAAGCTAAAGATGTTTTAGATTTAGCGAGGGATATTCCTATAGATAAGATACAGAATTTTGCAAAATTAAGGGAGCAGAATGAGTACTTTGTTGAAGAAGAGCTTGTTGATATTGCGAAAACAATGAGAACTTCAAGGATTGTAAGAAATTTTTTAAAGGAAAATCTAAGATTCGATGCAATGATGCAGAATCTTACGAATGATTTATACTCTAACAAGGAATTAGAGGATAAAATTCTTGATACGTTTGATGAAAATTTTACAGTAAAGCAGAATGCAAATCCGGATTTAAAAGGACTTTATTCATCACTTAAGGATACTGAAGCAAATTTGAAACAGCGGGTGCAGGAGCTGATGAATTCTCAAGAGTTCCAAAAGCACCTTCAAGAAAATATTTATACTCTTAGAGATGACAGGGTAGTTTTTCAGGTAAAAGCATCTTCTAAAAGTAAGGTCAGCGGGATTGTGCATGATGTTTCTGCTACAAATAAGACTTTTTATATTGAGCCGGCTCAAATTGTTCCGATTAATAATAAAATTAGGGAATTAAAATCAAAGATTTATGCCGAAATTATAAGAATATTGACAGCATTGAGCAATGAAGTGAGAAAAGAGTTTGACAAGCTGATATTGTCTGAAAAACTTCTTGCAGAGATTGATTTTCATTTTGCCAAGGCTCGTTATGCGGTAAAAACTCAGGCGATAGAGCCGGTGTTAGAAGAAGAGCGTATTATCAAACTTGATTTGATGCGCCACCCTCTTCTTATAGGAAATGTTGAGAAACTTGTAGAAAATGATTTTGAGATTGGCAGAGATTATAAATCGGTAATCATAACAGGTTCTAATACCGGCGGTAAGACTGTTACGTTAAAGACAGTGGGCTTATTTATCTTAATGATGAAATCCGGTCTGTTTCTTCCATGTGCGGAAGCTCATATTTACCCGTTTACAAAAGTTCTTGCGGATATTGGTGATGAACAGAGTATATTACAAAATCTTTCAACTTTTTCTTCGCATATGAAAAATGTCATAGATATATTGGAAACGGCAGATTCTGATACATTTATTTTAATAGACGAATTATGCGCAGGTACTGATCCGCAAGAAGGAGCTGTTTTAGCTGAAATAATTCTTAAAGAGTTTGCTAAAAAAATGGCTTTATCAATCATTACCACACACTATGGAGAACTTAAAACATTAGAATATACCGATCCTTATTTTAAGAATGCGAGTGTAGAATTTGATACAGAATCTCTTTCTCCGACTTATAAGTTAATAATCGGCATTCCGGGCTTGAGTAATGCTATATCAATTGCTTCAAATTTAGGCCTGCCAGAAAATCTTGTTTGGGAAGCGAAAGAACTTTTAATTACACAACGCGATAACTCTGCTCTTGTTGTCGAAAGGCTTCAGGATACACAGCAGAGACTGGATTCAAATCTTAAGGAGGCTGAATCGCTTAATGCAGAAGCAAGCGAGTTGAAGAAGCATTATGAAAAAGAGATTTCAGAACATAAAAAAGAAAAGAAAAAGTCTCTTAAAATAATAAAAGATAAGTTTGAGGGACAGCTGCGTGATGCAAAGAGTGAAATAAAAGAAATTTTGACGGAATTGAGACGGGAAAAATCAGAGAAGATTGCAAGACGTTCGTATGAACGATTAGCTCTTTTAGAACAGGGATTTCGCTCTGAATTACATTCACTAGAAGAAAAGGAACAGTATTTAGAGATTGATTGGTCAAAGGTCCAGATAAATGACAAGGTTATGGTAAAAAATTTGAACCAGCCTGTTACAGTGTTATCGCTTCCTGATAAAAATGACGCACTATATATCCAGATGGGAATGATAAAGACGAAGGTTAAGAAAGATAAGCTTGCTGTTTATAATCCGGAATTGGCGAAAAAAGTAAATTTACCCCTTGGGGCAATGAAAAAGGATACCGCTTTTTCTTTAAAAAAATACGATATTTCAAATAAATTAGATTTGCGTGGTGAGCGTGTAGAAGAGGCGTTAGATAATTTGGAAGCGTATCTTGATAAGGCTAGTTTGGCAAATCTTTCTCCGGTTTATATAATTCATGGTCATGGAACAGGCGCTTTAAAATCTGCAGTGAGGGATTTTATTTCCACTTCTCCTTATGTTGCTAAATATCGAGCAGGTGAAGATACTGAAGGCGGAGATGGGGTTAGTGTTGTTGATATAAAATAGGTTTAATTATGAAGAAACATTAACGGGGTTGTAAATTACATTTAGATAGTATATAATTGATATATAAGAAAATGCTGCCGTTGATGTATATGTATAGGGATATGTTCTTTAAAATCGCCTTAAACTCTTTCTGCTACGCTGTTTTGGGTGTTCGGGGTGAGGGTAGCCTACTAATAGCTTGCTTTGACGGCTATTTTATAATTTTGTCCGGAGGTTGTTATGATAACAATTAATAATAACCTCTCAAGCTATATAATACAATCACATCTTGATGGAACAATAAGAGCATTAAATAAATCAATAGAGCAGATGACTACCGGTTTTAAGGTGAATCATGCAAAAGATAATGCTGCAAATTTTGGTATTATTACAAACATGACAACGAGACTTGGCTCGTTAGAAGTTGCAGAGGATAATGCATCGATGGCTCTGGATATGATATCTACTGCCTCTGCGAATTTGGATTTAATATCATCGCATCTTTCAAGATTAAGAGATTTAGCCAATATATCGGTTAATGGTACATATGGTCAGAATTCAAGGAATACATTACAAGCAGAGTTAACCTCAAGATTAGATGAAATTTCGCGAATTCTTGAACTCGGCGATTACAATAATAAACAGTTATTTGTTGAAACAAATAGGAATACGCCGTCCGGAATATCAACTTTTAGTAATGATGAATTGTATTCAGAAATAGAAGTTATGGCCGGTAGAGATACTACATTTGATGAACTTGGAATAACATCAAGGGATGTAAATATATATGATAAAGGCGGGAGTTTGTCTAAAACTTTTTCATTTGACGGCATTGATACAATCGGTAAATTCCTTGATGTATTAAATGGATCAGGTTTAAGTGCATCAATAAAAAACGGAATAATTTCAATTGAATCCGAATCCGGATATTATATAACAGGCGGGCTTGCAGATGCTCTTGGTATAACAACGCAGATTTCTACTGTAATAACTTCATCTAGTTCATCATCGTCCCAATCAATTAGTTATACAAAAACATTGGAAGCAGATACGACCACAACTTTTGCAGAGGCTGGTTTAGATGCGGTAGGCAAAAGTGTTGAAATTTATACAAAAAATACTGGCCAAAAAGTTGGTACTATAACTATTGACAGTAATACAAAGACCTTTAAAGATTTATTCCAATCTCTTGCCGGATATGGCATAACAGCCTCTATGTCTGACGGAAAAATAACACTGGAATCAAATGATAACTATATATCAGGTGAGATTGCAAACTTGCTTGGGATTGGGACGGTTTCCAATATCGTAACTGGGACAACCGGAATAAGCCAGACTTCAGGAAATGCAATACAATACACTACAGAGGTAACAGCCACTCTTGCAACTGAACTTAGAGAATTAGGGATTTCAGATACTTCCATTATAATAGAAAATGCCAATGAGCTGGCGCTTAAGACAATTGCAGTTTCATCAACAGATACAGTGCAGGATTTTTTTAATCTGCTTGCTTCTAATAGTATATCAGCTTCTTTAACAGATGGAGTAATTACGTTAAGCGGGGCAAATATAATTTCTGGAGAGCTTGCTGAAACTCTGGGAATAACAAAGATTTTGGAGCAAGAGGGCGAAAGTACAACTGTCGGAATAGAATATGTTTCTGATAGTATAGCAAAGAGTAAGACTATAAGTGTAACAGAGGTTACTACTTTAGCAATGCCACAACCTGGAGAATTGTTAACAAGCTTTACGTATATTGATGCTTCGGATTGTCAGGATATAGCAGATGTAGATGTAACATACTTAGAAGCCAAAACGTATCAAATAACTACTACAGAAGGTTTGGTAAAGCTTGCAGAACTTCTCAAAAACCCTTATAATAGCGGTGCAACAATTGTGTTAATGAATGACCTGGATTTATCTTCACTTAACGATTGGTCTCCCATGACCTTCAATCACTATACTTTTGAAGGCAACGGTTATACTATTTCTAACCTTAAGGGACACTTATTTGGCTATGTGGCAGGTTCTGATATAAAAAATCTCAAACTTATAGATGCAGAAATGGACGGCGCGGAGCATAGTGGTATATTGGCAGAGTCTGTAGAGGATAGTCTTATCTTTAATTGCTCTGTAACAGGTCAAATTATACATGATGTCGACTTACCCATGGCCCCTTCAGATAGTGCCGGCTTGATTGGTCGTATGGAAGGAAGCAGAGTGCAGTATTGTAATTCTAATGTAGATATTCAATCTAACGATTACCCTCAATACGCTGCAGGATTAATATACTCGGTATCAACAGATAAAGGGAGCTCTTTTGAAATAAGTGGTTGCTATACTAGCGGTAGCGCTTCGGCGTACTCTTATTATAATGGAGGATTAGTAAACCGATTAGATATATTCGAATCAACGCTCGATAGTCATTATGTTATAGCAAATAATAATACTAATATTACTAATGCAAAGGGAAGCTTTATTGGCTTTGTTTCTGCTGAACATTATCAGGATATAAGGGCTTTAGACTTCTATAATAATACTTGTGTAGCAGCAGGAACTGAATCAACTATGTATGGTGATGTTATAACGGTATCTGTTAATACGACTGCTGAGAGCACAATGAGAGAATTTGGAGCAAGTGATTCTGGTAATATAATTTTTTTTGATGAAGAGGTTGGCTCCTCTTACAGTATTTATATTGGCGAAGAAACTACATTAAATGATATAATATATATATTACAAGTTCGGGGTATCAATGCACAGTTTGATGAAGATTCAAGACAGTTGAAAATAGGAGCATGTTCCACTGCATATATTCTGGATCTTTCGGAAAACCTACAAAATATTTTAGGACTTAAAGTCGGTGAAGGTATAACATATGAGACTCGTAGCACTGCAATTTACAGTAACTCGTCATCAGATAAATTCTATACTACTGCAGCCGCTGCCGTTACTGATACTACAAAACTTACTGACATCGGGTTTAAAAAAGGCAGGATTGAGCTTTTAGAAGTGAATTCAAATAAGAAAGTTTATTTTACCATTAATGACTCAAGCACTGTCGCTGACATTGTTTCAGAAATTAATAAACAGCCGGGACTTAATGCTGAATTAACCAATGAAATGCTTACAGTTTCAGGAAGTTCAAGCGCATTTATAACAGATATGAATTCCGATTTTGCTTCTATATTTAAATTAGCCGGAGCTGGTGATGGGAAAACATATACAATTGTAAACAATACAACTCACGAAAATACGGCATCAAATGAAACCTTTTATGCGCAATCAACTTCTGAACTGTCATTGGATGCCAAACTCTCTGAAATAGCGGGTTATTCTAACGGCAATGGTAAAATTGCAATACACAGAGACAACGGAAGCTACGTTACAATAAGTTTAAGCGGTACAAACACTGTTCAAGATTTCTTTAACAGGATAAAAGGCTACGGCATAGAAGGTGAACTTGCCGGAGGTAAAATTATTTTAAAGTCCGATGGTGATATTTATCTTGAATCCGTTAATGGAGGCTCTAATCTGCTTTCAGCCTTGAATCTCAACAAGCCGCAAAAAGTTGAGGAGATTATAACATCCAATAACAATTCAAAACAGCTTACTTATAACAAAATACTTCAGTCTGATTGGAGAAACTATGAATTTGATACAACATTCGGTGTGGTAGGAGGTAACCCGAATGATACTATTAATCTTGATTTTGAATTCAATCTAAACTTTGGAATTGATATTTCTTCTGTAGATACAGCTAAAAGTGCACTTACGGATTTGGATAGAATGCTGCAACAAATTTCTCTTGCCCAGACGGAATTAGGTGCTGCACAGAACCGGTATGAAAGTATATTAGAAGATATTTCAATACAATATGAAAATTTGTTATCCTCCCGCTCAACAATTCAAGATGCGGATATAGGAGAGGTTAGTTCTGAATATATAAAAAAACAGATTCTGTCTCAGGCCGCTGTCACTCTGCTTGCTACTGCGAATCAAACCCCTGAAATTGCTATTCAATTAATAAATGGCGCTTATAGAACATAAAAAAGTTTTATTTTTAATAAACATCGTGTATAATAAAGAAATAGGGTGGGAGAATTATTTTATGTATAAGTTAGGTATAATAGGTTATCCTTTAGGACATTCGATTTCTGCCGTAATACAGAAGGCAGGTTTGGAAAGCTTAGGTGTAGAGGGTTCTTATGATGTTATGGAAACTCATCCGGAGGATTTAATTAACAGAATAAAGTTTATAAAAGCGAATGGGTATAATGGATTTAACGTGACGATTCCTTTAAAAGTTCCGATGTCTTTATTTTTGGATGATATAGATGATTATGCCAATATTGCAGGATGTGTTAATACTATAAAAGTTATGGATGATAAATCATTCTTTGGCTACAATACTGATATATATGGTTTTAAAACTGCAATCCCTAATGAAATAGATTTGAACGGTAAGAATGCAAGTATCTTAGGAACGGGCGGAGCTGCAAGGGCTGCTGTCGTAGGGCTTGCAGAAAGAGGAGTTAGCGAGATTGACTTCTATACACGGAATATTATCAATTCCCGCCAGACTTTAGAATATGTTCGCGCAAAATTTCCGCATATAACGTTTAATGTTTACCAGATACAAAATATAAGAAGCTTAGAAGGAACTTCTATTGTAGTAAATGCTACTCCTATAGGAATGAAAGGGTTTATGGCTGATCAAATGCCTCTGGAGAGGGAGGATTTGGATAAGTTATCTCCTGACACTGTTGTTTATGATATAGTTTATAATCCTGTAAAAACAGTTTTGATACAAGAAGCTCAAAAGCGCGGGTTGAAAACAATAGGCGGCCTTGATATGCTTATCTATCAGGCAGAAAGAGCTCTGCAGATTTGGACGGGTAAAAGCCCGGATGTGAAAAATATGAAAATAGCCGCACTGGAGGTTTTGTAGTCAGGTATTGAAAATATGATATATAAATGGTATCATCAGGGCATGTTTGAAAGGTGTTTATTAATATTATTAGTTTTAGGAATGCTTCCTGCTTTTGCAGGAGAGCTAGAAAATGCGCTATCAAAGGATAAGAATGTATTTTTATACCTATATACACCTTCCTGCGGATATTGTACAAAGTTTACGCCTAGATATGATAAACTTTCTAAGATGTACGATGGTCAGTATAGTTTTGTTAAGGTAGATGCTTCTACACCTTATGGGTATCAGCTTATGAGTAAATATGGCGGAAGGTATGTTCCATATGTTCTGTTATTAAACCCTAAAAAACATAATGGTGTTCAATTGGCTCCATCTTGTCTTTTGGATAGAGAGTGTGTAGAAAAATCAATGAAGGAATTTAAGAGTTAGTGAGGAGTTTGTAATGAAAGGTATAGTTTTAGCAGGCGGGGCAGGAACAAGATTATATCCGGCATCGCAGCCGATTTCAAAAATTTTATTGCCGATATATGATAAGCCTATGATTTATTATCCGCTTTCGACCTTGATGCTTGCCGGTATAAAGGATATTCTTATTATTACAAATGAAGTAGATTATGATAATTTTATAAAGTTGCTTGGAGATGGTTCGCAGTATGGGTTAAGGCTTCAGTATAAAATACAATATGTTCAAAAAGGTATTGCAGATGCTTTCATTATTGCTGAAGATTTTATAGGTAATGATGAAGTTGCCTTGATTCTGGGGGATAATATTTTTCACGGGCATGGATTCTCTACAATTATGAAAAATGCTCTTAAAAAGCATTCAGGCGCAACTGTGTTCGGCTATACAGTAAAAGATCCTGAAAGATTTGGAGTTGTTGAATTTGATAAGAATAACAAGGCAATTTCTTTAGAGGAAAAACCTATAAATCCAAAATCTAATTATGCGGTAACAGGTCTTTACTTTTATGATAATAGGGTTTGTGAATTTGCTAAAAAACTTAAGCCGTCTGCGCGCGGTGAGTTAGAGATTACAGATTTAAACAGAATATATCTGGAGCTTGGGGAATTGAATGTGGAGATTTTAGGGCGCGGTTTTGCCTGGCTTGATACCGGAACACATGATTCAATGCTTCAGGCAAGCTTATTTGTACAGACGATGGAGTTAAATAAGGGGGTAAAAATTGCCTGCTTAGAAGAAATAGCGTTTAATCAGGGATTTATTACAAAAGAGGAGCTTCTCTCAAAAATAGAAAAATACGGGTATAAAAACGATTATTACAACTATGTCAGAACAGTAATAGAACATCCTGTGGCTGTTAATGTGTAGTTGATATTACCCCCTCTTGAAAATTTATGGACATATGCTATAATATTTATATAAAGTAGCGATGTAATATTTTTCAACTGGAAACGAATCGAATATAATAATCACGGAATAGAATATACCCCGACTTGCAAGAATTTACATTGTTACGATGTTTTGAAGTTAAAATGGCAGGTTTAAGACAGTGACAATCTCATTTAGCGGATTAGCATCAGGTTTAGATACATCTTCCTGGGTAGAGTCATTAGTAGCCCTAAAACAGGCGAAGGTAGAAACTCTAGAGGAGGAAAAAGAGACTGTCTTATTATCGCAGGAAACTTTAAACAATATCAAATCCTTTTTTTCTTCATTTCGTAATTTGATAGAAAAAGTTACGGATGCAAAATTTGGTGTTGCTTCAATGGATTTGTTTGCCCAGAATCTGGCAACATCAAGCAATTTGGATGTATTGACAGCCTCTGCTACAACAGAAGCAGAAGAGGCTTCTTATAACGTTTTAGTAGACAAACTTGCGTCGGAGACACAGGCTGTCAGTAATTACAGCTACTTAACAACAATTGTTCAAACAACTACAGCAACGAATGATTCTAAATTAACGAGTCTTGGGGTAAAAGCCGGTAACATAGGCGTTAATGTAAACGGCGTAGAGCGAGGAATAACAATTACCGAGAATGATACGATAGCTACTTTTATAGAAAAATTGCAGAATATCGGGGTTGAAGCAAGTTATAATGAACAAACCGGTGTGTTTAGTATGAATATTGATGATGGAGCAATAAATGATATTGACGGCACCGGAATTGTAGATGCTTTGCATCTGGAAGGTGTTAATGAAGGTTATACAAGTGATCATTTGCAGACATCACAGACTGATACTGTTTATTCTGCTGCAACAGAGGCTACTTTATTAAGTGAATTAGGGGTAAATGCAGGAGTAATAACTCTCCATGCGAATGATAGAGATTATAATATTACAATTACAAATTCAAGTACGTTAGGAAGTTTTATTGCAGATTTAGAAAACAATAATATTGATGCAGAATTAGATTCTACAGGTGTTTTTACAATATCAGATGCTGAAATTACAAATGAGGGTACGACTGATATTTTAGATGCATTAGGCTTAGCAATTGATATTTACGGTAAATCTCAAATAACAGGAGATTTAACCCATGAAACTGTTGTGACTCAAACTACAACAGCGACTTTAGCTACTTTGTTACGAGATTTGGGTGATGGAATTTCGATTTCTAACGGTCAGACTGTAATAGTCAGAGATTCCAATAATGAGTATACGACGATTACGGTCGGCACAACAACTACTTTAGGTAACTTATTGGAAGAAATGTCTAATGCCGGATTATATGCCGCTTTAAAAAGTGATGGTACAGTTGAAATCGCAGGTGGTACAATAACAGGCGGAACTTTTGATGCCGTAGATGCATTAGGTCTGGAGAGAGAACCGTTTACGGCAATGGTAACGGGTGATCCTTTGACAGAAACCGTAGAGGTTCATAAACTTGTTGATTTACAGACCCGGCTTGTTGACGATTTGAAAGTAACGGAAGGTTATTTGGAAGTTACTGATGCTGATGGAAATCTTTTTTACGAGAAGATATATTCCGGTCAGACAATTGCTGATTTTATGGCAGATATGGGAAATTTAGGTATCGCAACAAGCCTTGACGAAGAAACCGGAATTCTGACCATAACCGGCGGTGCGTTTAAGACTTTAACCGATACAGATGTTCAGGCATTAGTTAATAATGGAACTATACGTGAAACAGATAGCCGTTATATACACGGAACAAATCTGCTTGAATGTTTATACGGTTCTGGAACTATTTCAACGGATCATATTACAATAGGTTCAACTTATTCAAAATCTCAAGCATTAAGTCATTCTGTTATTAACACAATCAATGCTTCAACTACAACTTCTTTGGGTAATTTAGGTTTGACAAATGGTACTGCAATTTTTGATGTTCGAGGTGAGAGCAGGACTATCAATGTAAATAGTACAATGACGATAGAAGACTTAATGAATGAGTTAGAAAATGTTGGTATTGCATCAAGCTGGGATTCTGATCATTCAAAGATAATGATAGAAAATTCTACTTTAACCGGCGGTACTTCAAATCTTTCTGATGTTTTGAATTTAACAACAGAAGTCTCAGGCAAGTACGTAACATCTGATGAATTGTATTCCCGAGAGACTATTACTATAGATGCAACAAGAAACACTGTTTTGTCTGATTATGGTATAACAAATTCAATGTCAACAGCAGATAGAACTGTCAATCTATATAATAGTGATGGTAGTTTGGCGGCAACAACTGTTGTGGGTGAAGGTACGACTATCGGAAATCTTTTGGATTGGATTAATGCACAGGGTGATATCTCTGCCGTATTAGAGGATGGTTACTTAACTATTAATAATGGTTATTTGGAAAATGCGACATTAGAAGCTTCAATGGGTTTGGAAACTTCTAACAAGAGCAGTTATGTCCTTGGCTCTGTTATGACTGTAACAACAACCGCTGCTGTAACAGGCGAAACAACTCTGGGTGAAATTATTTCAACACTGGGCACAACCGGTGAAGTAGCCGGCGGTTATAACTTAAACTTTAACGGTCATGATTTGGCTGTGTCTGCTGATACAACCCTAAATGAATTAATAAATATGGTTTATGATAACGGAGGTACAGCAGTTTTAGATCATACCGGCCGTTTGTCAATCAATGGCGGAACTTTGAGCGGAAGTGTAGCAGAAGCTCTGGGTATAACTTCTATTACTCATACTTCATCTGTGTCTGCCAGCGGTGAGACTCTTTATACAACGCAGGAAGAATATGCAGATTTAGATACAACATTTGCGGATTTGGGTATCAATAGCAGCAGCTATGTTATCTACGACAACCTCGGTGTTGCTGTAACTACTATAAATGTAGCCGGTACAGATACAATAGGTTCATTCTTTGATGATTTGAAAGCAAACGGTATAGATGGTACTATATCAAATGGTGTTATCTCTTTAGAGTCTGCAGAGGGTAAATATATCGCCGGTGCTCTTGCAAATTCGCTCGGTATTACAATCCAGAGAACAACAGAAATTGTAAATACAACCCAGAGCTCGACTGCTGCTGTAACGCATACCGGTACAGTTACTGCAGATGTAACAACTACACTGGGTGAAATTGGCGCGATAACTGCAAGCGGTCAAAATATATTAATTTATGATGAGAATCAGAACGTAATAGGAACGATTTCAACATTAACTACCTCTTCTACAGTCGGTGATATGTTTAATGCCTTGAAGGAATGGGGTATAAATGCAACTATTACTAATGGTGTAATAAGTCTTTATTCTGAATCCGGCCGCTATGCTGCAGGTACAATAATGGATAATCTGGGTATAAGTGTCGAGAATGGAATGAATACAACATTTACGATAGGAGGCACTGTAACATCCAGTGACAGGATAACTTACACAAAAGTAATGGAGCTCACAAATGAGACTAAACTTTCTGATTTGGGAAGAAGCAGTTTTATTAATCCGGTGACTCACCAATCAGAAGCAGCAGCTGCTGCCGCCGGTTATACTTGCGTACACAATGCAGATGAACTGTATGCGGCACTTTCTGCTAATCAGTCGGTTATGCTGATGAACGATATTGATCTTACTGGTTATAGCTGGACTCCAATAGCTTCATATAATAGGACTTTTGATGGTAACGGATATGTCATAAGTAATTTAAATATTACCGGAGGCTCAATGACTTCTCTAGGGATGTTTAGCAGCTTATCGGGAGAGGTTCGCAATCTGGGTATAGAAAATGCAACTATCAGTACAAGTGAATATGTAGATGTTGGTATTTTAGCTGGACAAGTTGGTAATGGAGCTACTACTACTAATATTCAAAACTGTTATGTAAAAAATGGTTCAATACAAGTGGAGACAGGTGGTTCTTCTACTCCTACTTATATAGGCTTATTAGTAGGTAGTACAAGATATTCTGTTAGTATTAATAATTCTTATACTACGGGCAGTATTTCATCTGCTAAGCAAGATACTTATGCAATAGGCGGGATTGTTGGAGGACAAGGTGACAATGGTCTCTTGAATATCACTAATAGCTGGTCATCTGCTTCCGTTAGTCGTTCAAATTCGTCGGGTGGTACTTATATAGCCGGTTATATTGGCGGTATTATCGGTGCCATTCAATCCGGAAATATATCAAGTACGTATTTTTGGGGTAATGTAACTCCGGGAATTGGTATTGCAAATAGTGCTGGTATTGTTGCAGGCTATGTTGGTACGTCAGCTACATCCAGCGGGCTTTATTATGATCGCTCTCTTAATAACATTGGTGCAGTTGGTACAAATGAAAGCAATGGTCATTTTAGTCCAATTTCGGACAATATTATGGGCTATGGTGCCGAATTAGTTGTTAAAAATGGATCTGACTTGATAGATATTATAGAACTATCTAGTAATGCTACTGTTGGTGATATGTTAACAACGCTTGCTGGTTATGGTATTTCAGGAACTATAAAAGACGGAAAAATAATATTAAATTCTACTAATGGTAATTATGTAACCGGTACTATACCAGAACTACTGGGTATCGGTACAGTAGCAAGTACAACAACAGTAACAGTAGGAAGAACTGCTACTTCAACTGCAGCTGTAACATATACAGCAACAACACTCGCAAAAGAAACCTCTACCCTTAATGACATTCTAAATCCTGCAATAAATGGTACAATTACTGCTTCTGGTGTAACCGGTGATGTTATTGCTATAAGAAATGTAAATCAGCTCCGGTATCTTGCTAATCAGGTTAATGCCGGAAATGATATGAGTGGTAAAACATTTATTTTAACAAATGATATAAATATGAGCATTGTGAGTGATTGGACAGCTATTGGTACAGAGGCTAATCCTTTTGCAGGAACTTTTGATGGAGGCGGCTTCACTATATCTGACATGAACCAAACTGTAACAGATGGAGAATACGGCGGTCTGTTTGGTTGTACTGACGGGGCTGAAATCAAGAATATTAATACGTCGAATTTTACGATAAGCGAACCATCATCTTCTGGTTCTTATTATATAGGTTCTGTTATTGGTTATGCCAAAAATACAACAATTTCCGGGGTCGCAGTACAGAATTCAGATATATCTTTTGCGGTCGGTTATACAGGCGGTATTGTTGGCAGAATGGATAATTCAACAATCGAATGGAGTTACAACTCAGGCGGTTCCATATATGCAGCGTATCCGGGCTCAAGTATTACTGCTAATATAGGTGGTATTGTAGGTATGATGCGTAATGGCGGGAGTATTAATGCCTCATATAATACTGCTACTCTTCATGGTAATGGTAGTACTATTGGCGGTATTGTAGGAAGCTTGGGATATTGGACTGCTCCTAACTCAACTGCAACTATAGAGAATTGTTATAATAGTGGTAATATTGAATCTTCGTATAATACCGGTAATATAGGAGGTATTGTTTCTATGGTTCATCACAATACTTCCACCGGCTGTATAACGAATATAAGTAATTGTTACAATACCGGTTCTCTTACTGCTACTGTCAGCAGCATGAATGATGGATCTATTATAGGGCAATTTTATAGTTATAATTCTGCTAGTAATACTAATACAGTAAATGTATCAAATAGCTTTGCAACGACTTCTCAAACTGTTGTAGGTACCCCTGGCTCATATAATGTACTAAATCGGACAAATTCAGAAGTATCTTTATCTACAACAGAACTTCGTGAAAGAGCTGCGGATTCCTATGACAGTTCTATATGGGCAGGATTAGATGGCTCTACAAATCCACAGTTACAAAAAAATAATGATTATACCATTTGGATTATGAACCCTAATGGGACATACCATATGGCTATTAGTCTGAATAGTGAGAATGCTTTGAGTGAACTTCAAACTCTCTTAGCATCTTATGATATAACTGCTACTCTGGAAGATGGTGTTTTATCATTTGATTCTGCCAGAGGTGTCTACATAAGAGGTAAACTTGCAGATAATTTAGGTGTTGGAGTAATATATCAAGATACCGGTGTAACTACAACTTCTACAGCAGCAGTAACTTATACATCTTCTGTTATTGCAACTGCTTCTGATACTCTTTTATCTACAAAATATGCTATTAATGGTACGATTACAGCATCGGGTGTTACCGGTACTATTATAGGTATAAGTACAGCAGCTCAACTCCGCTATCTTGCAAACCTTGTTAATGCAGGCAACGATATGTCTGGTAAAACATTTGTGCTTACTGACGATATAGATCTTTCAAGCTATGCCGACTGGGTGTCTATAGGTGATTCATCAAGTAATGCATTTAGCGGGACATTTGATGGTGCTGGTCATACAATAAAGGGGATAAGCCAAAGTATAGTGGGTGTTGCTGATGGTGTTGAATATGGTGGATTATTTGGTTATGCATCAAATGCTTCTTTTAAAAATGTTACTATAGACGGTTATACGCTGGAAGTAGACTTGTCGGTAAACATGAATGTTGCAGCTGGCGCTTTAGTCGGTAGCGCTAATTATTCTAATATTTCAGGTATTACAGTTAATAATGTGGATATGGAAGCCCAGAATGGTACTAGCTGGCTTCGTGAAGGGGGAGTGGTAGGGAGTATTCAACGAAGCACTATCACAAATTGTTCTACCAGCGGGGAAATAACAAACGTTTCTGTTGGTGGGGGAATTGTAGGTGGTGTATATGGAACAAATAGAATTCGCCAGTGTTATAGTTCTATTAATTTCAATGGGTATAATTATAACGTCGGAGGTATACTAGGTGGTGATAACAATGGTAGTGACCTTTCAGGAAATAGTATAACTATACAGAATTGTATGTATAATGGTACGTTGTATTCTACATCTTCTACTGCACTGTTGGGCGGCATATTGGGCTCTTTTCAGTCAACAGGTGCTAACAATATGAGAGTAAGTATTTCGTACTGTTATGCAGGAGGCAGTATAAGTACTTCTGGAGGAGGTAATATAAGTGCTTTTGCAAACACAAGGGGCACTGGCAGCGACGGAACAGGTAACCGAATTACTCTTTCTAATAATATATACTCTTTCGACGATGAGTCTTTGCCTGTGTATGTAAATGCCGGCGGCTCCGGTTATTCTTTTACGGTTGGAAAATATTCGAAAGATTATACAGATATGGCTAGTTATGGGTTTAGTGATGATATATGGCACTGGAACAGTTCAGTTGAGCCTACACTTATGGTTTCAAATGATTATGAAATATGGCTAAAAGGTGATTCTGTGGATGGTCCTGAGAAATTTAGTTTTACAGGCAATAATACGGTTCAGGATGTTGTAAGTTCTTTGAATACAAGAGGCAGTGCATCTTTTGCTAATGGTCAACTTAGCTCTTCCAGTGATTTAGTCGGAGGGTTGACCTCTCTTGAGAATAGAACATATTCAAAAGAAGTTAAAACACTTACTGAAGATACTTTGTTTAGTGATTTACGTTACGGCAATATCTCTAATAAATATGTGGTTATAAAAACTAATTCTAATTTAGTTACCGTAACAGCATCTACAACCCAAACGGTAGGCTCATTCCTTAATCAGCTTTCTGCCTATGGGATTGATGGTAAAATTGATAATGGAAGAGTGGTGCTTACACCAACTGAAAATGCACTTATTTACTCGATGTCTACATATCTATATCAAGGTTTAAATATTCAAGCTAATAGTTACAGAACAGTTGCCAGTGTTAATACGGATTCTGATACCTTGCTTGCAGAGTCTACTGTTAATGCTACATCAAATACAACACTGGAGTCTCTAGGGCTTACGATTCAGCAGACAATGCATATAAGAGTAAATGGTGAAGCGCATGTTGTTACTATACAACCTTCTAATACGCTGGGTGATGTTTTCAGTATTTTGGCGGCTTATGGTATAAAAGCTAGTATTATGAACGGCAGAGTGACATTTGAAGGTTCAGATGATGCTTATATATACTCTATGGGAACGGCATTACAGGATACACTTAATATTAGAAATCAAAGAACGTACACAACCAGAGCTGAAACAACATATACTAATACAGAGTCTAACGAATTTAGTACAACAATCGCTGCAACTCTCACAACCTCCAGCACAGTAAGTGATTTAGGAGTAAGTGCTAATGCATTTATAACTGTAGTAACAAACGGTACAGAACATGTGGTTACAGTGACACCGGATATGACTGTAGATGATATAATTTCTACAATCGCAGGTTTTGGAATATCCGGTTCTGTTATTGATGGCAAATTGACATTTACTGGCGGAATTGGAACGTACATTAAAGATATGTCACAAACGCTCAAGGATGCTCTTAAGCTGGAAACAGGAGAAGGAAACAGCTGGACCACAGAAGAAGGCAGTACCTGGGTTAATAGTGATTCAAATGATTTAGCCGTAGAAAAGGATGATATTAAGATAACTGGTGATACTGTTCTTTCAAGTATCAACGGTTTTAATAACGGAAATGGAAATCTTGTTGTTCACCAAACCAACGGACAATTTGTTACAATAAAAGTTGATGGAAGCTCTACTGTTGATGAGTTCTTTGAACAAATTTCTCAATACGGTTTAGTTGGAACGATTGGGGAAGACGGCAAGGTTACAATTACCGGAGTAGGAAATGTATATCTGCAGGCAGCTTCAGGTGGCTCTAATATCCTTACTTCACTAAAATTAAGCAATGTAGTAACAAATGTACAGACAATTACCTCTAATAGGACATCTGATACTTTAACTCATACTGTAACTGTTGCGGCAAGCGGTACGACTACTTTAGGAAACTTAGGAGATGCTGCCGGAAATTCTATTAATTTCACCGGAAATAATGTTTCACTTGTTCTTGAAACAACTTCTGATGCAGGTAATCAGCATATTACTTTAACCTTCTCAAGGACTCAGTCTCTTTATGATGTAATAAATGAACTAGCAAAATATGGTATTCAGGCAACTGTTGACGCGGCCGGAAGATTTTCTGTGACAAGCTCCACTCTGACAGATTTTGAAATCTATGGCGAACTCGGTGAATTCCTGATGGGTAATTATACAAAAGAATATGGCAAGGATACTACGTATAATGTTTCAACGAATCTTGTAGAGGAAACTGTCGTTTATATGAATGATTCAAGCAAGCTTGCAGATTTTGGGATAACCGGCGGAAATATTTTAATTACACAGCAGGGTGTAAATTATACTATAAATATTGATCCTACAAGCATAATTACAATTGGTGATTTTAGAAACCTTCTTGCTGAATATGGATTCAATAGTATTATTGACAGCAACGGTCGACTCTCGGTATCCGGTATTGGTGAAAGCTATCTGAGTACAATTGCAGGTGGTTCTAATATCCTTGATAAATTAGGGCTTACAGACTGGACATTAGGTGAAGTTACGCAGTCAAGTGATCATCTTACAGATACAGATGTTGTTGTTAATACAATTTCAATGTCTGATAGAATTGCAGATTTAACTGATGCTGCCGGTAATAATTTAGGAATTACTGGCGGACAGATCTATGTTTATCAGGATGGAACAAGAAGTACAATTAATATTGATACAAATGATACATTAGAAACTTTAGCAGCAAAATTGTCTCAATATGGGATTACTGTTGGAATTTCGCAGGAAGGACGCTTGTATTTTGACGGAAATAACGATAGTTACCTTACTACAAGCGGATTAAGCTCTGCTAATGCTTCTAATATTCTGTCTAAGCTTAATATAGAAGGAAACTGGTCTACAAGATATGATTCTACCAGCGGTAAATTGACTTATGAGGAAGAGGTTGTAAATGTTGTCGACCGTTCAACTAAATTGACAGATCTCAAAGATTCTTCAGGAAACGATTTGAATATTACAGAAGGTACATATTATGTATATTCAAACGGGGTTAGAAATACAGAAACAATTACTGCAGATACTACCGTTAATGATTTTATGGCAACACTTGCTAAATATGGTCTTATAGCGGATATTGCAGAAGATGGCTCAATTTCTGTTGGTGCTTATAATAATACATATCTTGCAACATCTGCTCTTGCAGGGCAAAATTCAAATGTTGTTTCGACTCTGTTTGCAGAATGGGATTTTGTGAAGATTTACACCTCAAACGGACTTGATATTCCTACAGATGAAATAAGAGCAATTAACAGAGATACAAAGCTTGCTGATATTAATGAGGGAGCATATCAGGCAGGATATATAACGGTTGTTAAAGATGGAGTTCAAACAAATATTGAACTCAAGGCTGACGATACAGTCGGAACATTGATGGACGAATTGGCTCTATATGGTTTTGAATCAGTAATTAATGAGGATGGTCAATTGATTATCAAAAACTCCGGTGATAGTTTACTACAGAATTATACAGGCCCTGGACAAGCGTCTAACGCTCTGGAATTACTTGGTATAGGAATTAATGACTGGATTACAACTGATACATATAAAAGTGCTACTTTAAATGTTGTGCAGACATCTACAATAGATGCCTCTGCAACACGTGATACTCTGTTATCCGAGCTGGGTGTTTCTACAGGTGAATATTATATCTATAATAATGGAGTAAGATATACAGCATTGATATCTTCTGATGAAACTCTAGGCTCATTTATGGATACTTTAAAGAGCTTTGGTTTGGAAACAAGCCTTGTTCGAGGCCCTGATGGCGCAGTATTGTCAGTTGTAGGCAAGGGAAATTCTTATGTCGCGAAATCAGCAAGTACAACAAATGCGTCTAATGTTGTTGATATATTGTTTACAAATGGCATAGAAGAAACAAATGAGTATAGCGGTCTCCAGCAGACATCAACGCTTGTTACAACATTTAGTGATGCAACATTGGATACTAAATTAAGCTACTATGATACTCCATGGGGCGGTGGTATGCTTACTG
>CALUSZ010000081.1 GCA_944323495.1 Candidatus Gastranaerophilales bacterium | reverse complement strand
AAAAAGGTAAAGGAACCGGCGAAGGCTTAACTCGTTTAGCAAATGGGTTTAAGAAAATGTTTGGAATTGGTTCCGTTGGAGAAAATGTTGAAAAAGCATCTCGTGCAATGAAAGAATTTAATTTTGTTGCAAAAGACGGAAGCAAAGTTTATGTAAAAGACGGAAAAATAATTAATGTCGCTATAAAAGGTGAAAATAAGGTTTTAAAAACAAATGCCGAAGTTGCTAAGTATATAAAAGATAATAAGATTAAAATACCAAACTATTTGAATGGTACAAAATTAAGTGACGGCGTAAAACTTACCAGATACACGATAGAACATAACGGTAACAAATTTGTTGTAGAAAACGGTAAGATTATAGAAGCCGTGGATACTAAAGGTAAAAAAGTCGCTAAAGATAAACTTGATGATTTTGTTGAACACTTAAAAGGTAAGAAAACATTAGAAGATAGAATCTCTAGTATCAAAAGCGGTAAGAATAAACATATTGATAAGCTTGAAGATGTAAGATATACCTACGAAAAAGACGGTCTGGTATATTCAGGCTGGACGGATAAAGGTACAGAAAGATTGACAATTCCTGGCAAACTTAACAATAAAGCAACTGAAACAGAATGGAAAGCCTGGTTAAATAGAAATGATGATGTAGATAAACAGGTTAAAGCACTAATCGAAAAAGGTCACACAGACGGTGTTGCAGTAAAGAATTTCAGATATTCTGATAAAGCCGGAAATACCCTGTTTATGAATGAAAAAGGCGAGATAACAGCTATTCATCTTAAAAATAAACCTAAAAAAGGAGCGCAAACATTAAAACCAGGAACAAATGAATATGACAGCTGGCTTTATGATAACAAAGAAATAGCAAATGCTGCCAAGAAAGAATTTGAATCAGGTCTAGCCCCTGACGGAGCTACATTTACAGCAGTCTAAAAATTTCCTCTTTCTCCAATTTATATATAAACCCCGGTTTAATTTACCGGGGTTTTCTATATCTATGTTATAATTCAGCTATGAAAAAGATTTTTGAATCATTTCTGGATTTGATTTATAAAAAGAAGTGTTATTTTTGCCGCTCTTCTAAATATTCACTCAAAATGTGTCCAAAGTGTTATGAAGAGCTGCAATTTACGGATTTTCGACCAAATAGAATAATTGAAGGGGTAAATATTTATTCATGCGGAGTGTATGAAAAAGTTTTACAAAAACTTATCAGGGGGCTTAAGTACCACAAGCAAAAAGAACTTGCTTTTTATCTGGCAAAATTTATGTATGAATACTGGACTCAGCTTGAAATTTCCGGAGATTTTCAGGTCGTTCCGACTCCTTTGCATAAAAACAGAATTAGAAAAAGAAAGTATAATCATATGGAGCTTGTGGCTGTTGAGTTTTTCAAGCTTTCAGGCTATACGCTTAATACGGAATTAATAAAAAGAGTTAAGGATACAAAGCCGCAGTATAGACTTTCAAGAAAAGAGCGCCTCCAAAACTTGTCGCAGGCTTTTGAAGTTGATTCATCGAAAAATCTCAATAAGCCGGTTCTAATTCTGGATGATATCTGTACAACCGGCGCTACGTTTGAAGAAATGATTAATGCACTTAAAGAACAAGGGATAAAAAATATAGTATGTATGGCATCTTCTTCTCCCATATGTTAAAATAAAAATACTAAAAGGAGAGCTATGTTCAAGACAAAACCCAAAACAAATATGGAATTGGAAATTATCGAGCAGACAAAAATTATTCCGTATATTTTGATGAAATACATTAACCCTGAAACCGGTGAAATCAAAATAGATTTACCGTCTGATATTACAAAAATAGTACTTGTTGCAAGCGGTTCCTCATATCATTGCGCAAGATTTGCCGTAGATTTGCTTGAGAAAATTTCCAAGATTGAGTCAAGAGCTATCTATTCAAGCGAATTTCTTTTGAAAAGTGTAATTCCGCATGATAAAAATACGCTTTATATTTTTATTACCCAATCCGGAGAAACCAGCGATACGCTTAAGTCAGTAGACAAAGTAAAGTCTTTATGTTCGCTTCCGACGCTTTGTATAACAAACAATGAAGAATCGACTATATGGCAAAAATGTGATTACAAGGTGGCCTGTTTTGCAGGTGCTGAAAAGGGTATTGCTGCTACAAAATCTTTTACTTCTCAAATGCTCTGTTTGATATTGATTTCATTAAAGCTTGTAGAAAATATCCACGGTATGGCATCTACAAATCTTTATAAAAAATCTTTATTTAGTCTTCCGGCAATAATTGAGCGGGCGCTTGCCAAACGTGACAAGATAAAAAAGCTTGCCAAAATTCTTGCTAAAGAAAATACAATAATAATTACAGCAGACGGAATTTCATATTCACTTGCAAAAGAGGCGGCGCTGAAGATAAAAGAGACCTCTTATAAAAACATAAGCGCTGCAATTCTGGGAGAATTCATGCACGGGCATGTTGCTGTATTAAATAATAAAGGTGTTTTAATCTATATTTCAGTATCTGAAATATCAGCACGCTCAATAGCAAATCTGAACAAAATATCTGCTGATTACCACCCAAAGCTTATTATAATAGGTCAATCAAGCAATGAGCTTAAACCTTATATGCATATTAATATCGAATGCGAAAATGAGATTCAGCAAATGTTTGCAAATGTTGTTATCTCGCAGCAGCTTGCTCTTGAAACAGCATTAAAATTAAAACGCAATGTTGACCACCCCAAAGGTCTGCAAAAAGTTGTGAAGGATAAAATATAAACCTATTCTGCAATTTCTTTGCTTCTATATCTGGCGGATTTTGCATTAATTGCATAGCAGGCTGAACTTAATTTTTGAGAAAGCATAAACATATTTCTCTGAATAGTTGCAACATCATTCATAGCTTCAAGCATTTTTTCTGGATTAACCATTGACTCCATTGCTTCATGGTTATCAACCTTTTCATCTGCATATTTCTTGACTAATAGCTTGTCAATATAATCTCTAGCTCCAACTGCCATGATTTAATCTCCTAACTTGTGTATCCCTATATATAAATAAAAACATTTGCCATTGAAAAATTGACTTTTTGTTACAATTGTTACAAAAAACCGCCTTCATCTCTGAAAGCGGTTTTCTTACCATAAGCTGTTTAATTACTTAATGTTTGAATAAGTCCAAGCATCAAATGTAGGAGTTTCAGAAATATTTAATTCTTTCTTCTTTTCTCCGGATGAGCTGTCATCGTGTGCAATCGGCTTATACAATCTGTTATAGTATTCAATAACCATTCTGTCTGAATTGAAGTAAGCCTCAGCTGTTCTGATAGCCTGTCTCATCATTCTTGCCCATTCCTGCTTGTTGTTGTAGTAAGTAGGAATAATCTGGTTTTCAATGATATCCATTACACATTCATGGTCTTTCCAGTGTCTTTCTTCCCAAGGCATATCATCATCTAAACCAGGATATTCAACTGTATAACCGTTGATACCGTTGAATGTACCTTCTACTGTCCAGCCGTCATATATCGACAAGTGGATAGCACCGTTAGCGTTAGCAGACATACCTGAAGTACCAGAAGCTTCGAATGGTCTTAACGGAGTGTTTAACCAAACATCAGTACCGCGTTTTAGCATACCTGATAACTGTAATTCATAACCAGGTAAAACTACAACATTCTTTAATGTATGAGAACGGTTCAATAACTTGTTGAACATTTCTTTACCCATAACATCATCCGGATGGAATTTACCTGCAAATATAATTTGAATTTTGTTTTCGTCCAGAAGCTTATTGATTCTGTCTTTGTCCATCAAGATAAGCCAAGCACGTTTGTAGTCAGCAAATCTTCTTGCCCATGTAATTGTTAATACGTCAGGATCGAATCTCTTACCTGCAACGTTTGCAATATACTTGAACAATTTAACTTTCATTTCACGTTTTGCAGCAAGTAATTCATCAAATGACTTATCGCCATTCATTCTCTTATCTTGCCAATAGTGGAGGTTTACAGCGTTAGTGATAGCTCTAATCGGGCATCTTCCGTCAACCCATTCCCACATTTTGTTAGCAACTAAACCGTGAAGCTGTGATACAGCGTTAGCAATTCTTGACATTCTTAAAGCTGCAACTGTTAGAGAGAAGTTTTCTCCGCCTAACTGGATAGCTCTTTCTCTTGAAGCACCGGCGAAGAATCCGCCTTCAAGTAATGTATCAACCCAGTGAACTTCGTTACCTGCAGCAACAGGAGTGTGAGTTGTAAATACAGTTCTCTTTCTAACTTCATCTAAGTTGCCGTTATACTGTCTTAATAATTCAAATGCAGCCGGAAGTGCGTGTCCTTCGTTCATATGAATTACATCGAAGTTATAGCCTGCTGCCTGAAGTACTCTAATACCAGCTACACCTAAAATTGTTTCTTGAGCAATTCTGATTCTTTCATTTCCGTCATAAAGTTTGTGAGAAATGCTCTTAGCCCAATCGCTGTTTCCTTCAATATCAGTTGTTAACAAGTAAACAGGGCAGGTGCCGAATAATTCAGGGTCAACTCTGAATGCTTTTACTTTAACTTTTTCGCCGAAAGTATCAACTTCAACAGTGATACCTGTATCAACTAAAAAGTCGTAATATTTTCTGATATAAGCTACTTCAACGTTGCCTGAATGGTCGATTCTCTGATCATAATAACCATATGACCATAACATAGTTACACCTACCATAGGCATTTGTAAATAACCGGCAGATAACATGTGTGAACCTGCCAAAAATCCTAAACCACCTGAATATGTACTAAGTGATTGATCCATTGCTATTTCCATAGAGAAATACGCTACGTTTGGTAATGTCATAATCTTAAACCTTTTCTAATAATGTGTACTACTAAAGGACTAAACGTCCATTCAAATTATATACCAACAACATAATACATAATCAATCTTTTTATCAAAAATCTAATTCCAAAAAATTAATAAAATCTCTAGAAGGCTTATAGGAAAAAGGTTTTAGAATTGTAAAGAAATGTTACAATCTAATACTTTAGAATTAGTTCTATATAATTAAATAAAAAAAGCGCTGTTTACAAACAGCGCTTTTTGTTTAAATCTTTATTAATAAAAATTTACTGTCTTTTAATGCCAAAACCTTATGCTCGGTATCTTTTTTGAACATAAGAATTTCACCTTTGTCGATTTTAAACTTTTCTGCATCGAAATGTATTTCTATTTCTCCGTCAAGAACAAATACTGCTGCATCAGCCTTTGAGGTATGTGTGTCAATAATTTCTTCTTTTTTTATTGCTATTACAGAAAGGCAGCTATCTTCTTTTTCCAGCAATACCTTGCGTTCAAATTTTCCGCCGTCTAAGTTAACAATATCTTTTGCTTTTAAAATATTATAGAACATATTTTTCTCCTTTCTCTATTATTACAACAGCATTTTTTAATAATTTCATTCAACAACCCGGCAGATTTGTGTGGGGCGCTTGACTGATAGTTACTCTAATGTTGTATTATAATTAATACTAGATATATGAAAGGAGAGAAGATGGAACAAACACTAGAAATTCTTGATAGAGTAAATTCGCCTGAAGATGTTAAAAAGTTAAGTATTTCTCAGATGAATCAACTTGCAGATGAAATCAGGCATTATATAATGAAAAAGGTTAATACAACCGGCGGACATCTGGGCCCGAATTTGGGTATGGTTGAGGCGACAATAGCGCTTCATTATGTATTTAATTCACCTGTTGATAAAATTGTTTTTGATGTGTCGCACCAATGCTATCCGCATAAGTTTTTGACCGGAAGAAAAGAAGGTTTTACTAATCCAGAAAAATACCAGACTTATACCGGTTATACAGCGCCGGAAGAAAGTGCTCACGACTGGTTTAAGGTCGGGCATACCTCAACTTCCGTAAGTCTGGCATGCGGGCTTGCAAAAGCCAGAGACTTAAACGGCGGGAAAGAAAATGTTGTTGCAATAATCGGTGATGGCTCACTAAGCGGCGGAGAAGCTTATGAAGGCTTAAATAATGCTGCAGTTTTGGGAAGCAATATTATAATTATTGTTAATGATAACGACATGTCTATTGCAGAAAATCATGGCGGATTGTATCAAAACCTTAAATTATTAAGGGATACCAAAGGGCAGGCGGAATGCAATTTCTTTAAATCATTAGGTTTTGATTACTATTATATAGATGAAGGGCATGACATTGAAAAATTAATTTCAGTTTTTAATGAAGTAAAAGATTTGAACCGTCCTGTACTTGTACATATGCATACCATTAAAGGAAAAGGGCTTGATGCTGCTGAACACAATAAAGAGCATTACCACTGGATATTGCCAGGTGAGTTGAATCCGGATTATACTCCAGCTAAGTGTGGCGAGGATTATGCCTCTCTTACAACTTCTTATATCCTGAAAAAAGCTGAACAAGGCTCTCCAATTATTGCAATTTCTCCTGCAACACCGGGTGTAAGCGGATTTACTCCAGAGTTTAGGCAAAAAGCCGGAATTCATTACACAGATGTCGGTATTGCAGAAGAACATGCCGTCGCGTTCGCCTCAGGTATTGCTAAGAATGGAGGGAAACCTGTATTAGCAATGATGAGTTCTTTTGTTCAAAGAACATATGACCAGCTCTCTCAGGACTTAGCTTTAAACAGCAATCCTGCAACTCTTTTGATATTCTGGGGCGGAATCTCAGGAGCTGACGCTACGCACCTTACAAGCTTTGATATTCCATTAATAAGTAATATTCCGAATATGGTGTATCTTGCACCGACCTGCAGAGAAGAATATTTAAGAATGCTGGATTGGTCAGTAGAGCAGGATAAATATCCTGTAGCAATAAGGGTTCCGTTTGGGGAAGCTAAATCGAGAGGAGAGGAAGATAATACTGATTATTCAATGCTTAATAAATACAAAATTGAAGAAGCCGGCTCTAAAGTTGCAATTATAGCTTTGGGAACCTTCTTTGGTTTAGGAGTGCAAGTTAAAACTGCTTTAAAAGAAAAAATGAGCATTGATGCAACTTTAATCAATCCAAGATTTATCACGGGACTTGATGAAGAGATGCTTGAATCGCTTAAAAGTAATCATGCTATAGTAATTACTTTAGAAGACGGTGTTTTAGACGGCGGATTTGGTGAAAAAATTGCACGTTATTATGGCCCTTCAGATATGAAAGTATTGAATTTTGGAGCTAAAAAAGAGTTTACGGACAGAATTCCTATTGAAACTCTATATCAAAGGTATCACCTGACTCCGGATTTAATATTAGAGGATATCAAAGCTTGCCTGTAA
>CALUSZ010000080.1 GCA_944323495.1 Candidatus Gastranaerophilales bacterium | reverse complement strand
AAAATTGCAAGAGTAGAGCACAGACGTATACCTAACCACATGATTGAATATGAAGAACTGGTTAGTATAGGTGTGCTTGCTATACAATCGTTGATTAAGGGAAAAAGTGAAGAACAATTAAGCCATTATAATGATGCATATATAGGAACTGCTGTTAAGTGGGCTATCAGAAACGAGTTAAGACATCGTTATAAATGGTATACAATGAAGCATAAGAAAGATGATTCTGATGCTTATGTTTCTGATGTACAGACATCTGCTGATGATTCGGAAGATATGGGATTTACCATTTCGCCAACAAAGGTTAGAGAAGCGGTGTATGAGACCATTTTATCAATTGACGGCTTAGCGGCTGCTGCAACTGACAATGCTTCTCCATTTGACTTTATAAAAGATCCGTCTGCCATGCCTGATGAACAAGCAGAAATTGTTGAGATGAGCAGGCTTATAAAACAAGCTATTGCAAAACTGCCGCAAAAAGAGCGTACTGTTGTGGAATACCGTTTCTACAGAAATATGCAGGCAAAAGATATTGCCACTATGGTTGGACTTTCGCCATCCAGAATTACAAGAATTATCCAGTTTTCACTTAACCAGATTAGAGAATATTTGAAAAGCAGAGGACGAGAGGATTATTAATTATAGACCTTTAATATGATTTAAAGGCCAGAATAGGAATACTGCTCGTCCGATAAATCTTTCCTTTGGCAGAGTACCCCAGAATCTGCTGTCCATTGAGTTACCTCTGTTATCACCCATCATAAAATATTGATTTTCCGGAATAATTAACGGACCACAGAACATATCTTCTTTGCATTTATGAAAATCATATTCGCTCATTATGTATTCTTCTTCCAGAGGCTTATCATTTATATAAACCTTGTAAGCTCCGTTTGAGCCCTGTTTGATTTCAAGTTTTTCGCCCGGAAGCCCTATTACACGCTTAATATAGGCAATATCTTTGCAGAAAAATCCTGTAAGTCTGCTAAAGACCGCCCAAGGTGTTGTTTTTAGTTTCACAAACGGCGGGTAAAATATCATAATGTCTCCGCGCTTTGGGGTGCATTCAAAACTGTGATGTTTGATTACATTCGGAAATTTAGAGAGCTTTTCTACAACAATTCTATCCCCTTCAACCAGAGTTGGTTTCATAGAGCCAGACGGTATCCATCTTAATTCTGCGATAAAAAATCTTATTAAAATTACAGCAACTATTACAAAAACTATTGTATCTACTGTTTCTTTAAAATTTGCTTTTATCTTTTCTTTGTCAATCATAATTCGTTTAACAAATCCTCTAAGCCCTTTTTATATATATTATTAGGAAGCTCTGCCAATTCTCTTCTAATTTCTTTTTTATAATTATCTATTAAAATAATTGTTTTTTCAACACCAAAAATATCTTTTGGGGTAAAGACTTGATTTTTTTTGTCAGCTTCTGCCGAGGCGGAATCTAAATCATTTTTTAGTTGAAATAATATTCCAAAGTTTTTTGCAAAAGAGATACTTTTTGCCAGAGGTATTTGAGAGAGTATTGCACAGCTTGCAAAAATTGCTTCAAACAATTTTGCTGTTTTCCCTTCTGCTATTTCTATATATTCGTCTATTTGCGGTAGTTTACCGCGCAGAAAATATTGTTTAATTTCAGCTTCACTCATTTTCTTTGTACATTTTTGGAATATTTCTACTATATTCCAATTTTTAAGAGCCATTATTTTTTCAATTGCAATAGAGAGAAGAAAGTCTCCTGTAAGAATAGAAATTTCCGGTGCAAACTTTTTCCCGATGGTTATTGAACCTCTTCTTGTTTCAGCATCATCTATGACATCGTCATGTAAAATAGATGCGTTATGTATAAGCTCGCCGGCTATCAAGATATTTATAATTTGCTCATCAATATTTTTGCTGAATGCTTTCAGATACAATATTGCAACAAGAGAACGAATTCGCTTTCTAGGACTTTTTAAAAAATTGTTTAAATCATAATCCAAATCATTTTGGTTTATTGAAATTGAAAAAAGCTCTCTATCAATTCTCTCAAGCTCTGTCTTTACAAGGTTTTTAATACTTTCCATAATCTGCATATTAACATAAAGAATTATAATGGTAAATGGTATAGTAGGTTAAGATTATATAAAAATACAAAAGGAAGCATATATGTGCTTCCTTTTGTCCATATACTGGCCTAATCAACAGCTATTATTAAATTAATCCGACTACACTAAGTTCAAAGCGATACTAGGTGTCTGGTTAGCTGTTGCCAGAAGTGTTGCAGATGCCTGCTGAAGAATCTGAGCTGAAATGTAATTAGAAGATTCTTCTGCAACGTCTGTATCTCTTAATGTTGACAATGATGATGTCAAGTTTTGAGACTGTACATCAATTGCTGTAATAGCAGATTCAACCCTGTTTTGGGCAGCACCGATTCTGGTTACGCGTGCTGAGATGTCATCAATTGCTGCATCAAGGAATGAAAGCATTTGATTTGCGCCATAATGTGTTGTAGTTCCGGCTGCCAGAGTGTATTCGCCATTATCGTATACAAGTCCGCTGCAAGCTGACGCAAAGACTTCATTAAATGTGTCATCATCGATATCAACAGCTGTTCCGTTGTTAGCCTGCTGCAGAATCTCGGACAGTTGTGTACCTAATAAATTTTCTGAACTTAATAAATTAGTGAACAAACCGCTTACAGTAGCACTTGCAAACAATTTATAATCAAGAGTAATAACACTGTCTCCTTCACCATATAAACCGACCTGCAAATTTATACCATCAGTTGTTATACCTGTTTTGCCTCCGTTTGTACCATCAAATGCCATTAATTTAATGCCGTTAAATTCAGCATTAGAAGCTACACGGCTTATTTCATCTAACCTTGCTACGATTTCTGCCTGAATTGCTTTCAGAGAAGCTGAAGCATAAGTTCCGTTTGCTGCTTGTTCGGTCAAGTCTCTGATACGCTGTAAGTGATCTGATAACAAGCCATAGCTCTGTTCTGCAGAAGTCAGTAAGTCGGAACCGGTTGCCGCGTTATCTGCAGCTACATCCAATGAACCCAATTGAGTTTCCCACTGGTTTGCTATTGAATAACCTGCAGCGTTATCCTTTGCGTGGTTAATTTTGTAGCCGGTTGACATCCTCTCAATTGATGTGTTCAGATTGGTTGTTGCACTGTTTAAACTTCTTTGTGCAATGATTGATGAAATGTTTGTGTTGATTGTGAGTGCCATAGATTGTCTCCTTTCTCTCTTTTGATACGTACTCCTAATTCGGGCAAATCCGCGTTTAAACACAGACTTCCCCGGACTGCACAATCCCTGTGCAGCACTCTATGTCTCTCTTTTTTTATTCAATTTTAGGCAATACCTGCCCTTTAGCCTTATTTTGGGCGTAGTTCTCCGCAAGGGCGTTCCAAAATTAAAGCGCCCAAGCTAAGCCTTTGAACTACATAAGGCTTTAATGCGTTATTCTCTCTTTCTTTTGATATGTACTTCTATATACCTAATCTAACAAGCAGTTTTTCCCTTGACGATTAAAACGATTCATACACATTTTTCA
>CALUSZ010000079.1 GCA_944323495.1 Candidatus Gastranaerophilales bacterium | reverse complement strand
GTTGTTATTGATAGGGGAAAAGTAATTTATGAAGGAAAACCGCATGATTTAGCCCCGACTGCCCAGGAGTTTGAAAACAAAGTTATTGAACTTATGGGCGGATACAGAGAGGAAACTTCAAAAATAGCAGAAAATTATACATTGCTTCAAAATATTACAGATTGTACTGTAGAAGCTGATAATCTTGAGAAAAAATACGGTAGTTTTTATGCCGTAAAAAATAATTCTTTCTGTATCAAAAAAGGTGAAATCTTCGGGCTTTTAGGCCCGAACGGAGCCGGCAAATCTACGTCTTTTAAGATGATGTGCGGACTTGCAAAACCAACTAACGGTACTGCAAGAATTATGGGCATTGATATTACAAAAGATCCGGAGAAGGCGCGTTCAAATTTAGGTTATATGGCGCAAAAGTTTTCACTGTACGGAAGTCTTACAGTACAAGAAAATCTTGAGTTCTTTGCCTCGGCCTACGGCATAAAATTCAAGAACAGAAGCTCTAAAGTACAAGAAATTATTGAAGTTTTCGACTTAGAAGATTATGCTAATCAAAAAAGTGAAGAATTACCTTTAGGTCTTAAGCAGAGATTATCAATGGCGTGTGCGCTCATTCACAATCCGCCGGTATTATTTTTAGACGAACCGACTTCCGGAGTTGATGTTATAACCCGCAGGGATTTCTGGAACCATATTACATCACTTGCAAAAAAAGGAGTAACGATTCTTGTTACAACACACTTTATGGACGAGGCCGAATACTGTGATAGAATAAGTCTTTTTTATAAGGGTGAGACAATTGCTCTCGGGACTCCGGAGGAATTGAAACAAAAAGCAGGAACAAATACAATGGAAGAAACCTTTATAAGACTTATTAAAGAGAGTGAGGCCAAATGAAGATTCTACTGGCACTCATAAAAAAAGAAATAAAACAAATCCTGCGCGATCCGAGCAGTATAATAATCGCTTTTGTTCTGCCTTTGATTTCTATTTTAATCTATATGTACGGAATAAATCTGGACTCTGTAAGGGTGACAATGGGGATTAAAAATGATGATTCCAATCCCGAAACCGCAACTCTTATCAAATCTTTCGGACACAGCAAATATGTTAATTCAATCTATTTTGATAACATAGAAGACATAAAAACAGCAATTGCACGTTCAAAAATCAAAGGTGCGGTTATAATTCCCAATGATTTTTCAACAAAACTTGCAAGAGGGCAAAGCGCTGATTTATTAGTCATTACAGACGGTTCGGAAGTTAATACGGCAAATTATGTTCAAAACTACGCCATATCAATTGCAAACAGCTGGCTTATGACAAGTAAATATGCAGGCTTAACCCCAAGGCCTGTCATAAACACAGAAGTTAGAACATGGTACAATCCTGATTTAAACAGTCATTACTTTATCGTTCCGGGCTCAATTGCAATTACAATGACGTTAATAGGTATATTATTGACCTCTCTTGTTGTTGCAAGAGAATGGGAGAGAGGTACAATGGAGGCTATGCTTTCAACGTCTGTTAAGGCTATCCATATTGTACTAGGTAAATATATCCCCTACTTTATCCTCGGAATACTTTCTCTTGCATTCAATATTTTTCTTTGTATTGTTATCTTTAATATACCGTTTAGAGGAAATTATTTTATTCTGTTTTTAGTAAGCAGCCTGTTTCTCTTTACATCACTGGGTATAGGATTAAATATCTCCTCACTGTTGAAAAACCAGTTTTTAGCAAGTATGGTTGCAATGAGTGCGGGTTTTCTACCGGCATTAATGCTTTCCGGATTAATGTTCCCTATAAATTCCATGCCTGTATTTTTCCAGTATTTAACAAGAATCCTACCGCCAAGATACTATGTTTCTTTTGTGGAAAGCGAATTTATGGCAGGAGGAGTAAACAATATCAGGTTGGAAAATGCTGTATATTTGACAATTCTGGGGCTGTTGTTTTTTGCGGCTGTTTATAAAAATACTTCCATGAGGCTTGAGAAAAAATCAGGAGGAAAAAGATGATAAGAGATTTTTTCCGCAGAGTTTTCGCACTGATAAAAAAAGAATTCATTACTATCTGGAATGATCCGAAAACAAAGGGAATAATTATCGGCCTTCCTATTATGCAGCTTTTGATTTTTTCCAATGCCGCAACTATGGAAGTTCAAAACATTGATACAGTAATCTTAGACAACTCTCAAAGTGTTGAATCAAGAGAATTAATATCCCGATTTGAAAATTCTCCAAGGTTTAGAAATTTTTATTATACAGATAATGAACAAGATTTTAAAAACAAAATAGACACCCAGAAGGTTCAAATAGGGCTTATGATAAACAACGACTTTGCCCGTAATATCAAATCAGGAAAGCCCGCCTCCATACAGGTAATAGCAGACGGCAGACAAACGAATTCCGCCTCAATTGCGTCAGCTTACGCATCACAGATTATATCGGGCTACGCCGCAGAAATTTCACCGCAAAAAAATAATGCAAGCATAAACGCATCTATCCGCAACTGGTTTAACCCTAACCTTGAATACAAGTGGTATATTTTAACCGTAATTGTTGCAATGCTATCGCTTGTAACAACTTTAATCCTCACAGCACTTTCGATTGCAAGAGAACGGGAGCTTGGAACATTCGATCAGCTGATTGTAAGCCCGCTTTCATCTTTTGAAATCCTCTTAGGAAAATCAATTCCGCCTTTAATTATCGCAATGACTTTAACAATGATAATGACAGGTATTATAATGGTATTCTTCCATATCCCGTTTGCCGGCTCATTTATTCTATTTATGGTATCAATTTTTATCTCACTTCTTGCGATAGTCGGAGTCGGACTTTTTATCTCCGCTATTTGTAACACACAGCAGCAGGCAATCTTAAGCGTTATGACATTTATGATGCCTGCGGTACTCCTATCCGGATTTATCTCTCCGATAGAAGATATGCCCACGGCTTTACAGTACTTAACCTGGCTGAACCCCGTTAGATTCTTCATGGTCCTGACAAGGGGAATTTTCCTAAAAGGAATGAGTTTTAGCGATGCCGTTGCAAATTGGCTCCCTCTAATTATCATAGCACTCCTAACCCTAACCCTTGCCGGCAGAACATTTAAAAGGAAACTGGGATAAAATTCTAATTTTAAATATCTCTTGGCAGTAATTTTAATTCAATATGATTTAATTTGTTATTGTCTTTTTTAATTTCTGTATTATTAATACATAATTAATACAATACTGAACAAGATTTATTAATAACTACAGCCAGTTAGGGTGATAAAAAATTGTAATAGTGTCTCTTTCTTTTATTCTAACATGTCCGCCTTTAATAAAATTTGTAAGCGAGCCTGTAGGCGGAAGAGGTGTTAATGCCCATTTTAGAGGAAAAACTAAAAGGCTGAAATCCATTCCGTATTTTTCATAATCAATCGAGAGCCTGCTGCTCTTCAGATTTCCGATTTTAAAATCCCCGAGTATTACACTTGCAGGAATACCGTTCATTCCGTTATTAATAATAGTCTCAACTCTTGCGGTGGCTAAACTCCCTTTAGAAACAAGTTTTTCATGGCGATAAATAACATTTTCAACCACCTTGAATTCTAAAATCTGACCTTCTTGAATATCCTTTTCTGATTTTATTTCATTAAGTATTGATAACTTTACTGGAATCCGCGTGGTATCTTGATAGTTATACTCTTCCTGTACAATCGGAGGTTCTATATTCTTGGGACCTAAAGAACTATTTACAAAATTATCTTCTATCGCAAATACGCATGGCATACTAATTAGAATAAATAACAATATATATGCTAATCTATTCATACTTAAGCTTTTCCCCTGAATTTGTTCTTACTTTTTCTTCAAGCATCTTTCTATTATTAATAGAAGTCAAAAGAAAATTTTGATAATACTTGTTATCTATATAACTATTATTTTTTAAAAAATAAGGATATTTAGTATAAATATATTCGTAAATAACAGCCTTATATATATCCCTATACACTATAACTTCCCGTTTTGTAAGCGTTTTATCGAAGTCAGAAAGTTTTTCTTATCCTCATCTTCATATACAAATACTACACGTTTTTCAATTTTATTACGATTAAGAATATTGAATGCCTTTGAGTTAATCCTCTCCTGAATAGAATTTACCACAGCCAAAGAATTTTCTGAGGCAAAACCAGCACTATTTATACAACATAACAACGTTAATAAGAATACTATTTTTATTATCTTCACAACAAAACCTTTATTTCTTTATGCACTTTGCGGCTGACTTCTTTGCAGACCTTTGTTAAATATTCTGCTGCATACTCTATTGATTGATAATAAATGCCAACTTCTTTTTCCATAAATCCAAAAAACGGAGAAGGAGGGATTCGAACCCTCGGTACAGGTTACCCCATACAACACCTTAGCAGGGTGCCGCCTTAAACCTACTCGGCCACTTCTCCATGTCAATATAGTTATCTTAGCACAAATATTTTATTTTTCAAAATGAATTTTTACGGCTTATCAGGAAATGCCGGTTGAGCATTCTTGTAAAAAAAAGCCCCGATTTTATTTAGAATCGGAGCTCTTTATACTCTCATGCTATCTTATCCCAAGACAGAGCCTTAATTACTATTTTACTGCCTGTAATTTAACCTGAATTCCGGATTCAGCATTAATCGTTACTGCGTTAGATACAGCCATAGCCCTGCGTTTTTTTGCCCCTCTTAATATGAATTCAACTCCGCTAAATGTGTTGCTTGTGGGGGTTGTAAGTTTTTTCAACATATCCTGTCCTTTCCGATAAATGTATTCTCTTTTAGTAATATACTTATCGGCATTTTTTTGAAAAACTTTAGGGTTTTGAAAAGATTTGTTACATTTATTTACATAAAAGACTCTTTTTATAAACCTCGTTTTTGTTCAAACCAAATAACGAAGCTAAAATTACGGAAATCTCTTTATCCTTGAACCCCTTATTTTTAAGCTCTTTTATTTTTGCGGTAATATCGGCAATTTCAGGCTCATCATCAGCATAAATCATACATATAATCTCACCTTTTATGCCGTCTTTGAAATGCTCAATTACATTAGAAATCTTATCTGCTATAACTTCTTCAAACAGCTTGGAGAGTTCACGCCCCAGAGCTATTTTAACCTCTCCGCGCGTTTTTTTAATTATATTCAGTGTTTTTAAAATCCGCTCCGGAGAATCATAAAATACCATATTAGAGCCGGAATATTTTTGTACAATAGCGCTAATCTGTGACTCCGTTCTCGGGATAAATCCTGTAAAACAGAATTCTTCGCCTGTTCTCGGGATTTGGGATAAAAATGTTGTAATAGCACAAGCTCCGGGAAGCGAAGTTATGCTGAAACCATTCTTTCGGATTTCTTCCACAATAACCCCTCCCGGGTCGCAAATCATAGGGGTTCCTGCATCAGATACAAGTGCAATTGTTTTACCGGCTCTTAATTCACCCAGAAAAAACTCAACTCTTTCGCGTTCATTGTACTTATGATAAGAAATGCATTTTGTTTTTATATCATAATGATTAAGAAGTTTTTGGGTAACTCTCGTATCTTCACAAGCAATAAAATCAACTTCTTTAAGAATTTCTACAGCTCTTAAAGTTATATCCTGAATATTCCCGATAGGAGTCGGCACCACATAAAATTGAAACTTTCTTGTCATTTAATTATCCCATTTTGTCTTATCAAGAAAAGTTTTAACTGCATCAACTAAGTTATCAGGAGTCTCAAGAGACGGCTCTTTACCGGTATCTATCTGCGGCGGGCCGGCAAAACTCTCACGTATTTTGTTATAAATTGTAAGAAGAACAAATAATATTATTGAAGAAATTGCAACGCCGGCCATTGCAAGCAAAAACTTCTTTGCGATTTTACGCTTGCTTACCGGCTGTTTGTAGGTTATTTTATCTTCATCTAACTCTTGCTGCTGATTATTCAAAAGTGCACTATTTGCCTTGATATCATCAAAAGTTTCCGCCTCCTGCTCCTGACTCACAACCGGTTCAGGGGCGGTAAAACTGTCTGCAGGCTCCTGCGCTATAGCAGGAGCGCATAGAGCCATAAACAGCAATATTGATAAAATTTTATTCTTCAGCATCTTTTTTAGTTGTCTTTCTTGTTCTTTTTTGAGAATTCCGGTTTGGACGGCGTGATTTTTTAGCAGGTTTAGCCTCCGCTTCCGGCTTAACCTCTACAGCTTCTGCTTCAGGTTTAGCCGGCTCTTCTGTTTTTGTGATATCTGCATTTTCAGCAATAACCGGAGCAATTTCAGCATTCTCATTTATAACAGTCTGTGCTACTGTTTCTGATGCAACATCAGATTCCTTTAGTTTTCTTGAACGTCCACGGGATTTACCTTTTGACTTACTCTTTTCTTCCTGAATTTCTTTAACTTCTTCCTGCGCGGCAACAGAAGGATTTTCTGTCATTTCCAACTTTTCTTCCTGAACCTGTTGTTGTTCTTTGATTTCCTCTTTTTCAGGCTTGTTATTATTAAATTTATTGTTAAATTTCTTCTTACCGCCCATTGGGAGCTTAATTTTAGCAGCTTTTGCACGGTATTCGCCTTCTGATGTTGCAGAAGCAAACTTGATATCTTCCATAATATATCCGTTACCTTGGCAGTGCGGGCAGCGTTTTGCAAATATTTCGCTTAATGCCTGTCCCTGACGGTGTCTTGTCATCTCTACCAGACCTAAGTCAGATAGCTGGCCTACCTGCGGTTTAGCCTTATCAGCTTCCATTGCAAGTTCAAGCTCTTCCATCATGGTCAATTTATCAACGCGTGATGTCATATCAATAAAGTCAATAATAATCATACCGCCGATGTTTCTTAATCTAAGCTGGCGTGCAATTTCATGTACCGCTTCAATATTTGTTTTAAGAATAGTTTCATCTTGGGTTGCAGAGTTTGTAAACTTACCGCTGTTGACATCAATAACCGTTAAAGCTTCTGTTGTCTGAATGAATAAATAACCGCCTGATGGGAGGTTAACTTTCATCTGCAAAGCCGCCTTAATCTCTTTATTAATATCCATTGCAACCAGAAGAGGTTCAGAGCCTTTATATAGAGTTACATTGATATTTTTATTCATATGCCAGTTCTGGAGAATATTTTGGACTCTATTTAGGGCAAAAGCTGTATCTACAATAATTTCCTGTGTTTCTTCGTTGCAGGCTTCCCTAATAACCCTGTATAATAAATCCTGGTCTCTGTACAAAAGACTCGGCGGGGTAAGGCTTTCAGCCGATGTGATAATATTATTCCATTTCTCCAGAAGGATTTCTAAATCTTCCTGAATATCAGATTCAGTCTGCCCTTCGGCTTCTGTTCTTACAATAATCCCGACTCCTACAGGCTTTAGAAGGTTTACAATTGATTTTAATCTTGCTCTTTCTTTTGCGGAAGTAATTTTTTTACTTACATTAATTCCGGCCTCATTCGGCATAAGAACCAAAAATCTTCCCGTAAGCGAAATTTCTGTCGTAACCCTCGGCCCCTTGTGCCCTGTCGGTTCTTTAACAACCTGAACAACAAGTTTTTGCTTTGGTTTTAATTTGTCCTGCAAAGCACCTTTACCGGAAACGTCCTGAGCGTGCAGGAAGCCCATTTTGTCAGAGCCTACATTAACAAATGCTGCTTCTATTGAGGGTAAAATATTTTCTACTTGAGCGAGGTAAACATCACCTAAAATTATTTCGCCTCTGTGTACATAAAACTCGGCAACTTTGCCGTTTTCCATAACCGCAGCGATATTATCGCGTTCGGCTATAACAATTTTGTTAGCGATTGCATCTTTCATTTCTTCTTAATCCTTTTTAAAACTATATCTCATTGAGGTTTTCAGTCAAAAATCTAACTCTCGCGATATCAAAAATTTGGTTCGGATTAACGAGCTTCATTAAATCATCAGCCCGCAAAGCCGGAATATCAGAGCCTTGACCGACTTTTAGACATATAAACAGACTATTTCCTTCAAACCTATGTGTTCCTATAGATTTCTTAAAATCTGTTGTTTTTTCAAAACCTTTCTTGTTTTTCTTGGTGATTAAAACTTTATCACAAGACAAAACCTTATCTATATCATACCTAAATTTTTCAAAATTGTAAAGCATGTTCTCATTTGATTTATTATAGGGGGCAATACGGTATTCCGCCCAGTGTGCTTCAATATCTACGGCAGGAGCGTGTCTTTCTATCTGATTAACTTCAATAACTTCCGCGCCTTGAGGCAAATTCGGATTAATCTTGTTTTTTATTTCTTCACAAGATAAGTTATCATAAATTTCAATATCAACAAGCTCTCCTTCCGATTCGGCAAACAGCGGGAGCGCTATACCCATTGAGACTTTCATTGTCGGGTTAAAACCCAGAGTAAATGCCATATTTAGCCCGCTTCTTGCAAGAACCTTATGGAAAGTATTCTGCCAATCAAGGTGAGAAAAATACCTTAAAATCCCTTTTTTAGTAACTTTTAACCTGTATCTGTAAACGGGCTTATCTTTGTCAGGGTGAACTCTTGAAGGGTCTATAGCCGGTTCGGAGATAATTTTTTGAGCCTCTTCTGATGCCTTATAAGGCTTTGCCATAACCTTATGAGTCTTTAATAACGGGCAGACTCCGCATTGAACACATTTGTTTTCACAGGTAGGCTGGTGATTAAACCCGCACCCCTGTGCAAACGCTTCTTTATATTCATTTTTGAGCCATTCTTTGCTTAATCCTGTGTTAATAAAATCCCACGGCAGCTCTTCATCTAAACTGTATTCCTTTTGCGCAAGCTCTGCTAGCGAAAATCCGCATTCCCTTGCGGTTTCCTGCCATACATTCTTATCAAAATATTCGCCCCAGGTGTCAAGATAGCACCCTTTTTTGTAAAGCGCTTCAATATATTTTGTAAGGCTTGCATCTCCACGCGTAAGAACGGCTTCTATTTCAGATATATATTTTTCGTGGTAATTAATCTTGACGCCTTTAATATGCTTTACTTTGTCTTTTAAATAGTTAATATGCTCTGTTACTTCATCTAAATCCATTTGCGGGCACCATTGGAACGGCGTAAACGGCTTGGGAACAAAAATAGAAAGCGTGCAGGTTATCTCAAACCCATGATTTAGGCCTTTTTCACGTTTAATCAGTTTAGAGCGGTATTTAATCTTATTTAAAAGCTCCGCCATTTCGTCCATATCTTCTAATGTTTCAGTAGGCAGCCCCGCTATAAAATAGAATTTTATTCTTGACCAGCCGTTTTCGTAAAGTGTAAGTGCTGCATTTATAATCTGCTCTTCCGAGATATTTTTCTTAATAACATTTCTGAGCCTCTGGCTTCCGGCTTCAGGAGCCAACGTCATACCCGATTTTCTTACGGATTGAACAAGATTTGCAAGTTCAAGATTAAACCCGTCAATACGCTGGCTCGGAAGAGATACGGATATCTTGCGTTTATTAAAATCAACAGCAAGCTCTTTGATAACTTCCTTAATATTTGAATAATCGTTTGATGAGAGTGATAAAAGCGAATACTCGTCATATCCGGTATTATTCACAAGTTCTTTTGTAATCTTAATTATATCCTCTGCCGAACGCTCTCTTACAGGAAGAGTAACATGCCCCGGCTGGCAGAAACGGCACATTCTTCCGCACCCGCGCCTTATCTCTACAATTGCACGGTCATGAACCGAGCTTGAAAATGGTATGGGATAAGATGTTGATGCGTTTTCCAGAGTTAGGGGTGCAATGCGTTTTTCTACCGACTCCGCATTTTTCCCCCAGCAGCCTTTAATTTTGCATAAATCCGCAATCTTTTCTTTCCTTGAAAGCCCTTTTGTGCGCTCTAAAGATTCGCACACCTCAACCATCATATCTTCGCCGTCTCCGATACAAAAAACATCAATAAAATCTGCCATCGGAAGAGGGTTAAATGTGCAGGGGCCTCCTGCTAAAACTATTGGTTCGTCCTCACCGCGCTCATCGTTTCTAACACTTATTCCGGACATTTCAAGCATTTTTAAAACCGTAGGATAAGAAAGTTCATATTGAAGAGAAAATCCCACCCCGTCAAATTCCTTAAGCGCTCTTTTAGATTCGACCCCGTACAAGAATTCCGGTTTGAAATCGGGCTCCGGAGCATAAGCTCTATCTGCCATAAAGGGGTAAATATATTTATCCGGCTTATCTGTACTAATTGGCCGTTTGTATGAGTTTACTCTGTCATAAATTATTCTTACACCGAGATTGCTTATCCCGATTTCGTATTTATCCGGAAAAACAAACGCAAATCTGACGCTTGCCGAGTCAAAATCTTTGTTATAGGATAAAAACTCGCCGCCAACGTATTGATAAGGCTTTGTTGCCTTAAATAAAGCTTCCTGCTGATCTCTAAAAAAACAATTCATAAGTCTATAATATAACAAACTGTAACAAATTAGCAATTTTTTCTGATAACTGGTTTTATAATAAATAAGTGTAGTTAGAAAATTGAAGTGTGCGCATGGTTAACTCATTTTATTATAATGGAAATGAATATATCCCAAGAGACCCTAATGCAGGCAGCACCGGCTTTATCCTCGCAAGTTTGGCCTCATCTGCCATAATGGGAACTCTGCCGGCGTTTGCACGCCCTTTTAATAAGCAGTTAATAAAAGAACACAGCCAAAATCATCTCTACAAAGACGCTTTTGAGAAGTCTCTGGAAGTTTCAGGACTTGATAAAAAAGGGGTTCAAATCATTCCCGCTCAACATTTCCGTGATATGTCAGATGTTGCCTGCGGACAAAATGCATATTACACTCCAAAGAAAAAAACTATTACCATTAATACAGATAAAATCTCGATTGCAGGGTTTCACGAAGCCGGCCATGCAATGAACGATTTAAAAGGCAAATTCGGGAAAATCTTAAGCAAACTCCGCTATCCCGGATATGTTGCAGCCGGCTGGCTCGGATTTATTGCACTCTTTTCACGTCCTAAACCAAAAGAAGCACCAAAAAACGGAATGGATTTTATAAAAGACAACTGCGGAAAACTCGCTTTTGCCTGCTGGCTCCCGACCGTTCTTGAAGAGGGAATGGCAAGTTATAAAGGAGTTAAACTTGCAAGAAAAACCGGCTTAGCAGAGCCGCTCATTAAAAATATGAAAAAACTCTATGCAAAAGCACTTTTAACTTATGCGGGAAGAGCAGCCGCAACAGGTCTTGCAGTTGGAGCTGCAAGCATGATTATGGACGCTTTCACACGCCCCAAGAAAGTCGAAAATGAGGGCTTTAATCTATTTGGATAAAATCTTCTCCACTTCCCGATTTTCCTTATCAAAAACTTTTATACCGGTACGAACCCCGTCTTTATACATTGCCTCATAAACATTAACAACTTTAAAATCAGGCGTATAAACCGTTTCCTTTATCTTGCTGCCGTCTTCTCCATAATTGCTGAAAATACTAATACCTTCATTCGGGTTTTCAGAATTATAATACGTAAACCGGATAATATCAGGCCCGCTGTATGTTATTGAAACGCTCCGGTTTGTACTGCCGTCTTTGTTATAAAATATATGTTCCTCTCTTAAACTGGTTTCATTATCTATAGTTTCTTTTTTAATAGATATAACCCTGTCTTCTCCATCTCGTATTTCATATTTAACAGGCTCATCCGAAGAATAATTCCAAAATTCTGTATATTCAATGTTACTCTCATCATCATATTTAATATGTTTTACCGGACGTTTAGTATCATCATTATCTTCATATTCCCAAATATCTCTCTCAGTCTCGTCACCGGCTATATGAGAACTAAATGGTAAATTTTTTACAACCACATTCTTTAAGGAAATCTCTTTTAAATCCAAATTATGCCTGCTGTCAGAGGGATTCTCCACTAACAAAAGAATTTCCTTATCAATTCTTTTTAACATAAAAATATTTTTAGAAGATTCAATAACGTTTTCGACCTCCTCTCTGGCCTCTTCCGGCAAATCAACAAGTACCGAAATCCCTGACAGCGGAAGCTGATTATTTGAAAGAGAGGAATACATATCGCCATATTTAATAACTTCTTTAGGTAAAACCGGCTCCGCCTGAATATCTTCCTTGACTTCCGGCTTCTTTGGCGATACGTTTGAAACCTTTTGTACGGGAGGATTATCTTGAACGGCAATGCTTGATGGTGAAGGCGAAGAATTTGTATTCTTATTAATAACAAATCCAACACAACAGGCAGCCACAACAGCTGCATATAAAATACCGACGAAAACCGATTTTTTCATGATTTCCCCCTAAAACATCCTGACTCTATTATAAATTTGTTTTAATATTTTATCAATACTAATCTTTTATGTTAAAATTCAAATATGGATATTATTGAAAAGTTAAAAGGGAAAATAGTAGTATCTGTTCAGGCAATGCCGGAGGAGCCTTTATATAAAGAGGACTGCATGTATGCAATGATGAAATCAGTAGTTAACGGCGGAGCCGGAGGGCTTAGGGTTGCAGGAGCGAGAGATGTAAGAAATGCCAAATCATTTGGTATTCCAGTAATCGGACTCACTAAACCTGATAAACTTCCTGAAAACTGGAAAGAGATTGTATATATTACTCCGGGATTAAAAGAGGTTCAAACCCTAATCGAAGCCGGAGCTGATATTATAGCCTTTGACGGAACCTCCCGACCTCATGACAGATGTCAGGTTCAGGAAATTATAGACACAATTCATAATGCCGGCAGACTTGCAATGGCTGATATTTCTACTGTTGAAGAAGGCGAAATCTGCGCAAATTTGGGGGCAGATTTAATATCCACAACACTTGCAGGCTATACGCTTGAATCAGGAGCCCCTTCTGAAGGGCCGGATTTTAAGCTTTTGAAAGAACTTGTCGATTTGCTTGATGCTCCGATAATTCTTGAAGGACGCATTTGGGAGCCTGAAGAGGTAAAAAAAGCATTGGACTATGGCGCTCACTGTGTTGTTATTGGTTCTGCCATTACAAGACCACAATTAATTACTAAAAGATTTACAGAGGTATTGAAATGAAAAAAGCTCTAGCTTTTGATATAGGGGGCACAAAAATATACAGTACTATCATTGATGAGACGGGAAATATCATAAGTGATATCGATAAATTTTCGACTCCTAAATCAATTGAAGGTATAAAAGAAATTTTGAAAAATCAAATAGAAAAATATGAAAATGAAGTTGATATTATAGCAATTGCAACAGCAGGAGCTGTTAATAATGAAAATACCGCTGTAATAGGTTCAACGGGCAATCTTGTTCAAGGATATTATACAATCGATTTTCAGAGCTTAAGCAATAAAAAAGTTTTTCTAGAAAATGACGCCAACGCTGCAGCATGGGCTGAACATAAAATTGGCGCATCAAAGGAGACATCTGTTTCCGTATTACTAACTCTGGGAACAGGAGTCGGCGGAGGAATTATTATAAATAACAAACTTCTCAAGGGAAAATCCGGTGCTGCAGGAGAAATGCATTTTAAAATGTATTCTGACAAACGCAGAAAATGCACCTGCGGAAGCTGGGATTGTTTTGAAGCATATGCTTCGGGTACAGCATTAAAAAAAGATGCGGAAGAAGCACTTAATGATAAGAATGTTACCACTTATGATGTAATAGAAGGGGTTAAAAATAAAGACGAAAAAATGACTGCAATTTTTAACCGCTGGGAAAACGATATTACACTTGGAATAATAGGACTTGCGAATCTTTTTGATCCCGACTGTGTAGTTTTATCAGGTTCTATGGCACAATTTGTTGATACAAAGAAAATTGAAGAAAGAGTTAATAATGAAATCGTTACAGCCCCGACTTCAATCCGGCCGGCTCAAGCAGGAAATTATTCAGGTATGATTGGAGTTTCACTTTTAGCTCTCGGAGGTTTAGAATAATGGGCAAAGCTAAAAGAAGAAGCATGAAACAAGGCATTCACGATAAATTTCAATATATGACAAGAGAATCTGCATTAGAATCCGTTATTAACAATATTGAAAAAAGAAATGAAGTCATTGATACAATTACTTTATTCGGATTTACAGCAGAAGAGATGCTGGAAGCCGGAGCTGCCTGGGAAGATGTTATGGCTTTTGGCGGGCTGGTCAGCTGACATTGGCACAGTATTTGTGCTATTATATTTTTATGCTTAATTTAATATCAACTATTTTAGAATGTTCAAGAGTCTTTTCACTGCCTATGACAATTATGTCCTGGCTTGTTATTTTCACCTACTCGGTTCTATCTTCAGGTAATATAAAATACGGATTAATTGCATTTGTAGGTATTTGTTTTGCTCATCTTGCAGCTAATATTCTTGATGATTACTTTGATTATAAATCTCTTATAAAACAAGTTGATTTTAATAAAAAAGAATACCTTAGAAATTCTCAAAAAACTAAATGCAGATATTTAATCTCTGGAAGGGTTAAACCGATTGAAATTCTTGAGCTGGCTTCTATATATCTTATTATTGCTGCAACACTCGGAGTATTTTTATATTTGAAATGCGGAGTCGGGGTTATTTATTTTGCACTTGCCGGCGGTATCATAACATTGTTATATTCTTTCCTTTCAAGAATACGACTTTCCGAATTTGCAGTTGCTATAGCCTATGGACCGGCGTTATTTGGAGGAGTTTATTATGTTATGACAAAAACATTCTCCTGGGAAGTTTTTGTTCTGTCGATTCCTACAATGATTATGACAGTCATTTTATTGTATATCCATACAATTATGGATTTTTATTTTGATGTAAATGAGGGACATAAAACTATTGCCAATAGTCATAAATCACCAATGGAAGCATTAAAAATTTTAAAATTCATGCTTATTTCTGCCTACCTGTCTCTTATATTACTGTGCGTATTTGATATTCTGGACTGGCAGGTTTTTCTGGTATTATTGACAATCCCGCTTGCGGTTGATTTGTATAAATCAATGAAAGATTTTGCGGCCAATCCTGAATCAATACCTGAACATAAGTGGTATCATTTCCCGATGGAAAACATGATGAATGCGCCAAGCTTTATGACAAGAATATACCAGTCAAGAAATTTAATGATTTATTTTGCATTAATTTTGTGCTCGGCAATAATTTTAGCTCTGGGTTAAGATTATATAAAGGCTTAAATATTGTGTGCTAAACTTTTATTATAGAGAGGAAAGAATAGGAGGATTTTTATGATACCAATTTTAGATTCAAAGAGACAGTATGCAACAATAGGAAACGAAGTTGAAAAAGCTGTATGCGAAGTTTTACGTTCAGGCTCTTATATCTTAGGACCAAATGTTAAAGCTTTGGAAGTTGAGCTTGCAAAATACATCGGATGCAATTATACAGTAAGTTTAAATTCAGGTACTGATGCTCTTCATCTGGCTCTTAGAGCATTAGACATAGGTGCGGGAGATGAAGTTATAACAACAGCATTTACATTTGTTGCTACAACAGAAGCTATTGGTATTGTAGGAGCAACTCCTGTTTTTGCGGACATAGATCCGGATACATTTAATATTGACCCGAAAGAAATTGAAAAAAGAATTACGCCAAAAACAAAGGCTATAATTCCGGTTCATTTATACGGCCAGCCTTGTGATATGGACGCTATTATGGATATTGCAAAACGCTACAACCTTTATGTAATCGAAGACTGCTGCCAGGCTATCGGTGCAGAATATAAAGGCCAAAAAGTAGGTACTTTCGGCGATATCGGCTGCTACAGCTTCTATCCGACAAAGAACTTAGGCGGAATGGGAGACGGAGGACTTATTACCGTTAACAGCGAAAACCTGAAAGATAGAATTATAGCTCTTCGCAACCACGGCGGCGCTATCAGATACCACCATGATGAAATCGGGGTTAATTCAAGATTAGATGAAATTCAGGCTGCTATTTTAAGAGTTAAATTAAATTATATCGATAAATGGAATAAGTTAAGAAGAGAACATGCAAAAACTTATAACGAACTTTTTGCCGGATGTCCTGATATACAAACACCAAAAGAATTAGATAATACTTACTGCGTATATCACCAGTACACAGTAAAAATTCCTAACAGGGATAATATCCACAAAATGCTTCAAGAAGCAGGAATCGGCGCTATGCTTTATTATCCGATTCCGCTGCACCTTCAAAAAGTACATGCTCATCTTGGCTGGGGCAAGGGAACTCTTCCTAATACTGAAAAAGATACAGAGATGGTTATTTCTCTTCCAATGTTCCCTGAATTAACGTTAGATGAACAAAAAACAGTTGCTTCTACATTGATTAACTGTATTGAAAAATCAAAAGCAGCAGTATAAATTTTGCCCCCTTGCATAGAGGGAAAAATTTAGGTATTATAAAAAGGGTGAGGGATGATGAACTCACCCTTTTTAATATAAATTAAATAAGAGGATGAATTTATGAGCAATATTGTTATTTATTCAACAAAACCTATGCCGGAGCTGCAGGCTGTCTTAACGGAGATTGACGAAGCGGATGTAAGAGTTGTATCTATTGATCAGATGAAAGATTATGCCGTTATTAACCCGTCATTAATGATTGTTGAGAATATAGACCTTGCAAAAGATGCATTAATGACGAATAAATTCCCCTGTCCGATTTTATTCTTCGGGCCGGCAAGAAGAGATGTTACGGTAAGAGCAGAGGGATATGATTTTATTAAAGACCCTGCTAATACTGATGAATTAATTGTAAGAGTAAATGCTCTTTTAAGAATTAAAGCGATTAAAGATAAACTTGAGAGAGTTTCTACTACTGATGATTTAACTGGGCTTCATAACAGAAAATACCTTCAGGAGCGTCTTGAAGAAGAAATTTCACGTGCAAGAAGATATGGAACCAAGCTTTCCTGCATATTATTTGATATAGATTTCTTTAAGGTCGTAAATGATATGTACGGATATGAGTGGGGCGATATTCTTTTGAGAAATATTGCTAATAAATTAAGCGCAATGATTAGAAAAGAAGATATCTTAACGCGTTACGGAGACGAAGAGTTTCTGCTTGTTCTTCCAAATACTTCCGAAGAAAATGCCTTCCTGTTCGGCGAAAGATTCCGCAGAGAAGTAGAGAAGATGGAATTCATTCCTGCAGGTGAGGATGAAGCTCATAAGGTTACTATATCCGGAGGTATTTCTACATATCCTTGCATGCCGGATGTTGAAGAGGATGCAAACACTGTTATAAGATATGCAGAACATGCCTTATACAATGCAAAACACAGAGGAAAGAATAAGATTATTCAATTCTCGCAGATGAATTTAGAAATGTAACAAAAAGGTGCGTAATCAAAACGCACCTTTTCTATTTATTTTCTCTCTTGTTTAATATAAAATTAAACTGGTTGGAGAGTACGGTATGAAAGAAAAAGTTTTAGTTTTAGGCTTGTCAAAAAGCGGTGTTGCCGCATCTATACTTGCTGTAAACAAAGGGTATGATGTTTATATAACAGAATCAAAAAAAGAAGATGAAATCAGGGAAGAATTTCGCAGCTTAATAACAAATCTTAAAGCTCAAGGGATTAAGATTGAATGCGGCGGGCATAGTGAAGAATTTATTGAAGGCTCTTCTTTTGCTGTATCAAGTCCGGGAATCCCGCCTAAGTCCGAAATCTTTCAGAGGCTGAATAATAAAAATATCAAGATAATTTCAGAAATAGAGTTTGCATACTTAAATACTAAAACACCTTTCATTGCAATAACCGGAACAAACGGTAAAACAACAACAACGGCGCTTGTATCTCATATTCTATCAAAGAATTTTTCAGCACCTGTATGCGGAAATATAGGAGTTCCGCCATCTTCTCTTGCAGATGAAAAACATGATTTTCTTGTGTGTGAAATAAGTTCTTATCAGGCGCAGATGACAGAAAATTTCAGGGCAAAAATCGCCTGCTGGACAAATTTCACGCCTGACCATATTGACTGGCACGGCGGATTAGAAAATTATTTTAATGCAAAGGCTAAAATATTTCTTCCGCCCCAGGAGCCTGAATTCGCGGTTTTGAATGCAAATGACGAAAGATTAAAAGAGTTTGCCGACAAATGCAAAAACGTTATATTTTTCGATGATAAAAATGATTGCGGAATAAAGGATGAGGCTATTTTTTACAGGGGAGAAAAAATTATCTCTCTCAAAGACTGCCCTCTTGTAGGGCATCACAATTACCAGAATATTATGTGCGGAATAATCGTTGCAAAGCTACTCGGTATGAGTAGCGAAGATATAAAAGAGCGCATAATGACATTTAAGGCTCCTGAGCATCGGCTTGAAAAAGTCAGGGAATGGAGAGGTATAACTTTTTATAACGATTCAAAAGCTACTAATCCGGAAGCTTCGATTGTCGCAATTGATTCTTTTAATAATCAGGACGTTGCGCTTATCCTTGGAGGACGGGATAAAATGACTGATCTAACCCAGATGTGCCAATCTATTAATAAGCATATTAAAACAGTACTTCTGATTGGTGAAGCGACAGAAAGATTTGAGGAAAATCTTTTAAAAAACGGTTTTAGTAATATAATAAAAGAACACACGCTTGAGGAAGCAGTTGATAAAGCAATCAGCTTAAAACCGGATGTAATCCTGCTTTCACCTGCATGTGCAAGTTTCGATATGTTCAGAAGCTATGAACACAGAGGAGATGTCTTTAAAGAGTATGTCTTATCTAAACAATAATATTGATGACAGCAGAAGAATGAGTACACAAAACATGCAGTCAGACAGACCGCTTATGATTGCTGTAATATTTCTCGTTGTAATCGGGCTTATGTCAATATTTTCAGCAAGCGCTCCCAAGTGTGTGGAAATGGGAGTTAATCCTGCAAGATTTCTTCTCCAGCAGTTATTTGGAGTGATTGTCGGAATTATAGGTTTAAAATTTTTATCAAATTTTCATTATAAAAAATTAATGACATATACTCTTCCTTTTGCAGTATTTGTCATTATAATGCTCATTCTTGTAAAAGTTGCAGGTGTTACAGTAAACGGAGCACAAAGATGGATTAATCTGGGCCCTTTGAGCCTGCAGCCGTCAGAGTTTGCAAAACCGGCTGTTGTTATGCTTTTAGCCGGAGTTTTTTATAGAGATGCAAATATTTGGGATAATAATAAAATTGTAACAGCGTTTATCCCTATACTTATTATGGTTGCACTGATTTTTACCCAGCCGAATTTGAGTATGGTACTTCTTTTGCTTGCCACATCTGTTGCTATCTATATTTGTGCCGGTGGCTCCTGGCAGCTGATTGTCGGAGGCGGGGCTTTGATGATACCATTGCTGCTGTTAAAAGGTTTAAAGGGATATCAATCTTCAAGAATAACAACCTGGCTTCACCCGGAGGCAGATCCTCTGGGTGCGGGATATAATATTATTCAATCGCTTGTAGCATTTGCTTCCGGCGGATTATACGGCGTAGGGTACGGAAGTTCTAAACAAAAACTTGCCTGGCTTCCGGAAGCTCATACGGACTTTATATTCGCGGTAATAGGGGAAGAACACGGTTTTATAGGGTGCTTGTTGATTATCTGTCTTTTCTGGACAATACTTCAAAGAGGATTTATTATTGCGGTTAAGTGTCAGGATATGTACGGAAAACTCCTTGCTTTAGGCTTAACTTTCTCTATATGTTTTCAAGGATTTTTAAATATGTGGGTTGCAAGCTCTTTTGTTCCTGCAACCGGTGTTCCTATGCCGTTCATAAGTTACGGCGGATCTTCTATTATGGTTTCTTTGTGGATGATAGGAATCCTATTAAATATTTCAAAAGATAATGTTAAAAGGGTAAGGTTTGGTAATGTCAGAAATATACAATAACAAATATTTTGTAACCGGCGGAGGCACCGGAGGACACATTTATCCAGCAATGGCTGTGGCTGATATGCTTACAGAAGGCGGAGATAAGGTATTTTATGTAGGAAACAAGCGGAATATGGAGTTTGAACTCGCATCAAAAAAAGGATACAAATTCCTGCATGTAAGCGTTTCGGGTATGCCAAGAAAACTTAACCCTAAATTTTTCTTCTGGGGTGTAAAACTTGTAAAAGCGATTATTAGATCAGTAAGATACATAAAAAAATACAAACCGGAAGCTGTTTTTGCAACCGGAGGGTATGTATCGGCTCCGATGATTTTTGCCTGCATTATAACCAAAACCCCGTATATAATGCATGATTGCGATGCAATGCCCGGACTTGTTACAAGAAGGCTTTCAAAACGCGCTAAGTATGTAACACTTGCGTTTGAAAATGCTAAAAGGTTTATTCCAAACAAGCATACGGTGATTACAGGAAACCCGATAAGGGAAGGGTTTAAGACTCTTACAAAATCGGAAGCTTCCGCTAATATGGGATTAGCATCAAATAAGCTTACCCTCTGTATTATGGGCGGTTCTCAAGGGGCTAAGTCTATTAATAATACAACAATAGAGCTTATAAAAGAACTCTCGCAGGAATTAAACTTGCAGGTGATTTTCCAGACAGGAAAAAAGAATTTTTCAGAGGTAATTGAAAGAATTCAACAAATTTATCCTGCTTATGAACAGGATAAAAACATAATAATCAAACCTTATTTTGATGATATGATTTCTGTTCTAAAATCAAGCGATATAGTAGTTTCACGAGCAGGCTCGTTGAGTATCTCAGAGATTTGCGCTTCAGAGACTGCGCCTATTTTGATACCATTTCCGTATGCGGCAGCTAATCACCAGAGAATTAATGCAAAATATCTTCTTGATATGGGAGCTTGTATTTATATTGAGGATAAAGATTTAGAGCCTAATACATTACGGGAAAAAATTGTCGAGCTTTTGGATAACCCCATAAAAATGAATTATTTGAAACAAAATGCCTCACATCTTGCAAAATTTAATGCAGCAGAAGAGATTACAAAATTATTAAAAAGCCTATAATAGAAAAATTCCTCTAAACAGTTGATGTGTTCATAAACAAAATCATTTAGTATAGAGTAGGTAAGTATGCCTGATAAAAGGTAAAAAAGGGCTCTTTTGTGTATGATAAACTCTATATTTTTTGACGAATTATATAAACAATTTGCGTGGCTTGATTCAGTTTTCACGCCTGTTGTCAAAAATTGCAGCAGCGAGTTCTTTTTTGACGGATTTGAATACAAGCTGATGTCTGTCAGCACTAATATGAATGTACTTTCACAAAACGACACATTTTTTGTTACCAAAGTCAAGATTAATGCTAAAAATGACGTTTATATAAGAATATCGCAAGATGCTATCAATGTGATTTTGGATAAAGTTCTCGGGAAAAACAACCGCAGGTTCGATTTAACAGAGGTAACGGAGCTCGAAGCAAGAATTATAACAGCATTCAATGATTTTTTATACGAATCTTTAGCCCCGAATTTTACAATTGAGCCGCACAGGCGTTACAATGAAATCCTGCACCTTACATATTTTGTGAAAAGCGAAATCTCTGATACTGCTGCAAAATTTATTATTTCGGTTCCTAAAGATATTCTATCGCCCAAAGAGTTGGAGCCTAAGGAGCGCCGATTTGAGGATAAAGATTTTGCAAACAGTCCGGTTGAAGTTAATCTTATTTTGGGAACGACAACTTTTCCGGTTGCAGATATAAAAAGACTTGATGTCGGAGATATTGTCGTTTTTGAAAACAGCAATTCTTCTGAGATGACACTTGTATGCGAAAACATTGTACAAAAATTTCAGGTAAAACCTAATATAAAAATAATAGAACCTTATGATACGAGCGGAGGAGGCAGTATGGAGGATAATGCAAATACAAATTTGTGGGATAGTATTCAGGTGGATATGTCTGCTGAGTTTGATAAAGTTAAAGTCACTTTAGGTGAGTTAAAAAGTATAGAAGAAGGTTTAATCGTTGATTTGTGCTCGGTTTATGATAATAAAGTTTCACTAAAAGTCGGCGGAAAGCTTGTAGCATCAGGAGAGCTTGTTATAATTAACGACCGCTTCGGAGTCAGAATAGAAAAAGTAAACGATTCTGATAAAGCTCCTCAAAGTTCTGCGCCGGCAGGTGAAGCTGCGCCGGAAGCTCCGGCAGAAAACAGCGGTGAAGATTTTGACTACAGCGATTTTGAAGTAGAAGAAAACGCTCCGCAGGCTTGACTTTGAACAAAAAATAATTAATTAAAAAGACGAGGGTAGTATTATGGGATATTTAGCAAATTTTATGGTCTATACACTTGCAATGGTCGGTGTCATTGTGATTGCGCTTTTAATCTTCAAAAGTGCAACATCTCAAGGTATAGGCAATAAATCAAAATATTTAAAAATACTTGATACAATATCACTTGCTCCGAGAAAAACGCTCTACATTGTATCAGCAGGAAAAGAGAAATTCTTGATCGCAGGAGATGTTAATAGTACAAGTCTTATCTCTAAACTTGATACAGGCGCTCAGGCCGAAGATATTCAGCCACCGGAAATCTCACCAAAAGAGACTTTCCAGCAGACAATGCAAAATCTTGCAAAACCAAGCTATATGGATAGATCAAACGTCGAGATAAAATCAAGTTTGCTTCATAAACAAAATGACAAATCGGTTATGCGTAACCTAATGGACAAAATGAGGGTTTAACCCGAAAAAGAGGATAATAATTATGGATTCTGTAATAAAAGATATGAACCCGGTTTTACAAATGCTTACGGTAATGACGCTTTTTTCGCTTCTGCCGTTTGTATTTTGCTGTATGACCTGCTTTTTGAGGTTTACGATTGTATTTTCGCTTCTTAAAACCGCAATGGGCGTTCAAGTCCCGCCTGCAATCGTTACAATAGGGTTGTGTATGATTCTTACTTTCTACACAATGGGCGGAGTATTCCAGCAGATGTATGAAAGAGGCTCTATCCCGTACCAAAAAAATCAAAACCTTATTGCAGCAATAGACGAGGGCTCAAAACCTCTCAAAGAATTTATGATGAAACAAACGCGCGAAACTGATTTGGCGTTCTTTGTCGAATTAAAGCACAAGACTCCGCCTAAATCACCGGAAGATATAACCCTCTGGGAAGTTGCTCCGGCTTATATTTTGAGCGAACTTAAAACCGCATTTGAAATTGGATTTGTAGTATTTGTTCCATTCATTGTACTTGACCTTGTTGTTGCAAACATCTTGCTTGCACTGGGTATGTTCATGTTATCACCGACAATTATTTCACTTCCGTTCAAACTTCTAATATTTATTGCAGTTGACGGCTGGGCATTAATTGTTCAGGGGCTCGTACAAAGCTACAATTAAAAAGAAGGTAAAATAACTATGGAAATGCTAACTGAATATTTATCAAAAGGTTTTATGGTAATGCTGGCAATCTCAATGCCCTGCGTACTAACAGCTGCTGCAATAGGTCTGGTTGTCGGTATTATTCAGGCTGTAACTCAGGTGCAAGAACAAACAATTGCAGCTGCACCTAAGATTTTTGCCGTGTTTCTGGTTATAATTATCGGAGGAATGGGGTTTATAAAGCTTCTTACTAATCTGTTTACGGAAGGGGCTGCGCTTGCTTTTAATACAGTACCTAAAAACGATGCTTTCGTACTGCCGGCTGATTATTATAAATATACTACGCCATTTGAAGGCGAAATGAAAGACTCTTTTAAAGATGCTCCGACAGTAAATGAAATAATGAAAAATCCGGGCAAAGTTCCGTATATTGATAAGGCTCAAAAGATTAAATATGATACGGCACCGAGGGCACCAATGCCAAAAGGAAATTTTGTTGAGATTAATAAGATGCTGGGCAGATAAATTGGAGAAATATAAATGATAAAAAATTTAATATTATTATTTTTTTTAATATTGGCAGTATCTCCCGTCTTAGCATTTGAAGACTGCGTTATTACGACTAATGGCAGACTTTCGGATATAAGTATTGAGCATAATGACATAATAGATGTCTATCCGCTTATTACGATAATGAATGAGAAAAATACCCTCATTATTCACCCGTTAAAAGCCGGAAAAACCAGATTCTGTGTCTTAAAAAATAACAAAGACAAAATTATGTTTAATGTAAATGTTACAGAAGAAAAAACTACGGTAGATGAAGTAGACGGATTTGAAATACTTGAAATAGATACACCGCCGGGAATTTATGAATATGAACTTGATACTCCTCCTGGGATAAATGGATTCGGCTTAAGCGGAGGACAAATATGGAACAATTGATGAGTCAGATATCAATATTGTTTCCGGAATTCTCACGCTGGTTTTCAGCGGGCTTTATCGTGTTTGCAAGACTTCTAGGTTTCATAAGATTTGCACCGGTTTTTAACCGCCGAGAGATTGCGGGTCTTGTAAAACTTGCTTTTGCATTTATTATGACAGTTGTGCTTACACCATTATTAAAACCCGGAATGCCTCCGGGTGATATTTCACCGCTTTTATTAATTGTCTTGAATTTTGCTGTTGGAGCAATAATTGGATATATTGCCCAGCTTCTTATTCTGGCTATAGAAGCCGGCGGAGACATGATTAATACCCAGATGGGGCTGTCGTCTGCGATGGTAATGGATCCGACAACTAACAGCCAGACATCAATATTAAGCCGCATAGTTACACTTCTGGGTATATTAATTTTTATAGAATTAGGCGGATTTTATTGGCTAATAAACGCTCTGGTAAGGAGTTTTGAAATTTTTCCGGTTTATGCAGTCAGCATTCCTCTTGAAAAAATCATTAATATGGATTATCTGGTCACTACTACATCAAATGTTTTATATATGGGACTTCAAATCGCATCTCCGGTTTTACTTGCGACATTAGGCCAGGATATAATTCTTGGCGTTATTTCAAAAACAGCTCCGCAGGTCAACGTCTTTCAATTAAGCTTCCTGTTCAAACCTGTTTTTGGAGCGGCAATAATGATTTGGATACTCCCGATGCTTGTAAATGTAATTTCTGAATTCTTTTTATCATTTTCAAAAATATATTAGCTGCCCGTACGGGCAGAGCAGATAAAATGCTCTGCCCACAAGTTAACTTATTGAACAACTGCAAATCTGAACTCTTCAGACCATGTTTTGAATCCGCCTGATAGTTCCATTACCTGAAAAGAATTTCTTGCAAAAAGAAGAGCTGCGCGCGCTCCTAGATGACAATAATTATTGTAGCAATAAATTATATATAGCTTATCTTTATCCAATTTTTCCAAATGTCCTTCTATTTCTTCATATGGAATGGATACAGCCTCCGGAATATGCCCGACTTCATAATCCGCCTTGCCTCTCACGTCAATAATTTTTACATTCTCCTGTTCTGATAATTCCTTTAACTCTACCGGACCTAATGTAAAAGCTAATTTTTTTGAAAAATAACATTCTGCTTTTTCAGAATTTTTTCTGATATTTTGAATTTTTTCATCTGTCATAATATGCCCTCCTTAACTATAAATATACTTTGTTGAAATATACATACTAATCATAACCATGCCGGCAGCCAAAAAATTAATTCCCGCTAAAACGCCTATAACCCAAAGCGCTGTAGAAGGTAGTGCAATTAGGATTAGTAAACCTAAAAGAAATTGCAGAATACCTATCAAAACCCCTGCCCACCAAAAATAAAGAGTTTTTCTGTTTTGAACGGCAAAAGCAGTAGAGGAAATACTTTCCAGTAAGAAATACAGACCTATAAGGCTTGTTATTAATATCAAACTAAATGCCGGTGCCATAAATAAAAATACACCAATTGCAATTAGAAGCAGCCCTATAATCATATTAAAAGCAAAATGTCTTGAATAATTCCTTGTCAGAAAAGCATTTATAGCTTTATAGCCACCATAAACAATAAATGCTATACAGAGCAGAAGTCCAAAAGTAATTGTAGTAAGTTTCGGCAGTATCAGCATTGCAATCCCGATTGCCGTAAGCAGTATCCCTTCTACAAGTACAAAGCTTAAAAATCTTTTTTCTGTCATAAATTTCTCCTTTTTACACATGAAAGGATACAAAATTAAAATTTTTTTACCACCGCCTGTCGGATAATAAATATTGCAAAATTTTTATTGATATTGTAAACTTATGTTACGATAATAATTAAAATAAGAAGATGATACTAAAAAGATACCCCGAAAAACTTAAGAAAGTGAGCTTGAAAGGTGCTGTTCAAATAAATCAGAGCAGCTATTTTGTCTGCTCTGACGCTCAGGGACGGACATTCCTTAAAACCGGCAGAGATGAAAGAATGCAAAAATATCTTGTAAAAAGTATGATTGCGCTTAATCCGTCGATAAAAAATCTTTTAAAGAAATATCGAATAAAACCTTCAATAGATACAAAAACATTGAAAGAACTTTCAGCAGGGCACATGAATGAAACCTGCAATATTGCAATGGGAATATATTCTATATTATCGGAAAATCTGCGCGCGGAAATCGATAAGTCAGCTCTAAAAGAAGCCTCTATGCTTCACGATTTAGGCAAAGTTTTGATTCCGTCAAAAATTTTAAACAAGCCGGCTAAATTAAACCTAAAAGAGCGGGAAATAATGAATATCCACTCAACACTCGGCTACGAATTATTAAAAACCCAGAATATTTCACCCAAAACGCTGGAACTTGTTAAATACCATCACCAAAATCTGAAACATTCCGGATATCCGGCTCTTGGTGATGAAAAAATAAACTCTTCTATTGGAATTCAAATTGTATCAATTTCTGATAAATACAGTGCGCTTAGAGAAGCCAGAGTGTATAGAAAAAAATTAAACAGACTCGATGCGTTGCTGATTCTCTACAAAGAAGTCAGAGAAGGCAAAATTTTACCAGAGGTTTATAACGCTCTGGTAAAATATGCTGAAAAATTTGATAAATAATAGTTAGAAACTCCATGAATTAGTTAACATGCCCTTATCATTAAAATCTAATGACAGCTTGCTATCTTCTTCACCGTTTTCATCAATTACGCCTTCACTATAATAAGATGGTCTTTTATTCTCATCAAAAGAAATCTCTGAATAACTGTCTTTTGTGCTGACTTTTACATAACCGCTTCCGTCATAATAAAGTTCTGTGGTTTTTGTTTTGCCATCGCCCAAATCTTCTACTATAGACTGTTCTTCTTCATCTATGGTAATTTCTTTGTTCCCTCTCTGAACTCTTTGCAGATTACCGTTTATATCAAAGTAAGCAGTTGTATCTCCGATAACATTCTTTTCAATTGCACCGTTTGAATAATAGCTCTTTTCACCTTCATGACCTTTTAAATCTATTTCAGGAACATACTTTTCTGCCGGCAAGAGTTCCGGATTTTGGAGTTTTTCTATTCCTTGTGCATTTGGAATTATTATTGTTTCAGATTTGCGGACAGAAATAAGACTGCCGTTATAGAAGTATGCATCTGTATCAACATGCTTTACGCTGTTAATATCTTTGCTTTCACTGAATTCAATCGGACGTTTGTTTTTATCTAATTCTACATACAAACTATACTTCTTATCATAATAGCCTATTTCATATTTATTATCTTCTGTATCTTTTTCTATAGAAACTTCACCCTTTTGGTATTTTTTAAATTTAGAAGTTCCAAGTAGTTTACCGTCCTGATATCTGCTTGTTCCTGTTAATTTTCCATCTTGTGATGAAAATTCCCCAACCCTTGCATAGCCAGTATATTTACCTTCATCTATATTATTTTTCTGACTCTTCATTAGCTTGCCGGTATTTTTATCTACGATATCTACATACGCAATCAAATCTTCATTTTCTTCGTCCGGCGTGTAGATTGTTTTCGTATTTTCGTCTTCTTTTACAATAGAGTGGAGTTTTCCCTCTGAAGTATAAATCTTTTCTCCTTCAACTTCTTCATCAGGATTGAAAATTAAATCAATCGGTTTGATTTTATCCAATTTATCTGCATTATTCATTATTGCCAGATTGTAAGAAGCAAGAGCTTCCGCACCTGTTATATCAGCCTTTTCGTCGTATTCTTTCTTAACAACTTCCGGAGCATTTTCCTCGCTGCGGAATGCCGGTCTTGAAACAAAATTTAATGTACTTAATCCATTTACCCCATTTACCCTAATCATATTAATTTCTCCACAATATACTACACTTATATATTAAAACAGAAATAAAAATAACTTTGTAAAAATATTAACAAATGTAAATATGAATAATTCTTGACTAATTTTTCTATCCGGCGTAGAGTGAACTTAAGGAGGGAATTATTATGTATCAGGTCTATATAGATAAACCATCATATTTTGAACCGGATATGGCCGGAGAATTTAAAGATTTAGCAAGTGCAGAGGCTTTTGCAAAAGCTGAAAAAGCTTCTGACGATGAAATTACTTATGAAATTAAGGAAACAAACGGCTGTTTTAACAGCTACGGGGAATTAATTGCAACTGTTGTAAAACGGGGCTAGGACTTATTTCTTTTATTTCTGAGCTTTTGCTGTGTTTTAAAGATAAATTGTTTTATAGTTGTATAATACCCTACAGCTAAGACGAGTGATGCTGCAACCCAGGCAATGGGGCCAGCAAAGAATACGCCGTAATAGCTTATTCTAACAGCCAGAAATACTGCCGCAAAAGAGCGCATTAAAAGTTCCCCGACAGATGCAAACATCGGAATAATTGCACGCCCGAGTCCTTGGAGAGCATTTCTGTAGATGAAAATTTGCGCAAGGAAGAAATAGAACAGCGAACTTATAAACAAATAGTCATGTGCAATTTTAACTACATTTTCGTTTCCGCTTCCTACAAAAACTCTTACAAAGTTTCCACCCCAAAAGTGCATTACAAATGCCATAAAAATACTTAAACCGAGATTAATAAGCGAGGCTCTTTTTACGCCGTATCTTATTCTCGAAAAATGTCCTGCCCCAAAATTCTGGGCGACATAAGAAGCTAAAGCCACTCCAAACGATATCATTGGAAGAGTCGCAATCTGCTCTATTCTTAAAGCCGCCGTAAATGCAGCTATAACATTAGGACCGAATGTGTTACATACACTCTGAATAATTAAAATGCTCAGCCCCAGAATTGCAAACTGGACAGCCATTGGAATTCCGACTTTTAAATGCTCGAGCGCAAATGAGTAGTCATTCTTCCAATCAAAAATCCAGTCGGACTTTTTAAGATGCAGTATAGGAAAATGCCTTTTTACATACCATACGCATAATATACCTGAAACCGCCTGCGAAAGCACAAGTGCAACGGCAGAGCCGGGAACGCCCCAGTGAAATTCCAGAATAAATAGAAGGGCTAGCAAAATATTTAATACAGAGGCAACCATCAGGCAGTATAAAGGAGTCATACTGTCGCCTAAGGCTCTTATTATATTAGCAAGCAAATTATAAAAATTTGCGACAAATAATCCCAGAACAACAATTTCCGTATACCAGAAAGCATCGTGATAAATCTCTTTCGGTACATTCATTAAAAACAAAAGCTGGTTCATAAACACAGCACAGAATACTGTAAATACCGCTGTAAACACAAAACTCAAAATGGCAGACATAGTAACAGAGCGTCTTACTCCGTTATAATCCTTTGCGCCGAATCTTTGTCCCGTAATAACTGAAAAACCGCTCGTCAGGCCTACTATTATAAACATTATTAGAAAAAACAGCGGAGATACCGCACCTACAGACGCTAATGCTTTCATACCCAAGGTACGGCCGACTATGATTATATCTGCTATATTATAAAACTGTTGAAATATATTTCCGATAAGCAGCGGAATAGAAAACAACAGCATTAATTTTACAGGTGCTCCCTTTGTCAAATCATTTATCATTTCAACTAGCCTTTTTTACCATTATAAATGAAACATTTTTATTTTATAATAAAATTACACGGAGGAAATATTATGGAAAATATAAAACTTAGCGGGCTTGATATAAACGGAGAAGAGAAGGAATACTCCTTGAATGATTTTCGAGGTAAACGTCTTGTTTTATATTTCTATCCTAAAGATAATACCTCCGGCTGTACGCAGGAAGCCTGTGATTTCAGAGACAATATAAACCGCATAACATCAAAAGCTGTTGTTGTAGGCGTAAGCCCTGACAGTATAAAAAGCCATAAGAAATTTAAAGAGAATCAGGAGTTAAATTTTATACTTCTTTCCGATAGTGAACACAAGCTTGCAGAAGCATTCGGGGTTTGGAAAGAAAAATCAATGTACGGAAGAAAATATATGGGCATTGAGCGTTCAACTTTTGTAATCTCTCCTGAGGGCAGTATTGAAAAAGAATGGCGGAAAGTTAAAGTAAAAGGCCATGTTGATGAAGTGCTTGAATATTTATCAATGTAAAAGAGGGTGTATGAATAATAAACTAAATTCGGCTTGCAAATCAGCAATTAATTCCTGTATTAAACTTTTTCTTGAATTATTTATTTTTGACAAAAAAATCAGACGGGTGCTTAAGGGAAGATTTTGTCAGAGCTTTTTAAAACCGTATATTCAAGATGCTGAAGCAGAAAGAATTAAATTCTCAGACAAAAATAAAACATATCGAATATGGCAATATTGGGACAGCGGAATTGAAAACGCACCGGAGATAGTGAAAGCTTGTGTAAATAGCGTAGAAAAATATAAAGGCTCTTTAGAGCGCGTAATTTTAGATGATAATAGTATAAAAAACTACGTAACTATTCCCGATTATATATATAAATTGAAAGAAAAAGGTGTTATCTCTAAAGCGCATTTTGCAGATATTTTAAGGACATACCTTCTTTATGAATACGGCGGCTGCTGGATTGATTCAACCGTATATCTGACCGCCCCGCTTCCGGATTATATCAGATGGTCAGAATTATTTGTACTCCAGAACAACAAAGATGAGGATCCGGATAATCTAAAGATGACAAATTATTTTATGTCATCTAGAGGAAATAGTATTATTATCGCAAAAATGAAAAGATTTTTAGAGAATTACTGGAGCAAAAATTATTTTGTTATTAATTATTTTTTCTACGCACATGCTTTTACTCTATTATCGGAATCCTCTGAAGAAAACAAAAAGGAATGGGAAGAAATGTTCTACATCTCATATCTGCCTGTACAGCAGATGGAAAAAGAGCTTCTGGATAAATATTCTCCGGAGCGGTTTGAAGAATTAAAAAAGATTTCTCCAATACACAAGCTTTCTTATAAGTGGAAGGTTATTGCCGGAAAGAAAAAAGATTTGTCTCTTAAAGACACACTCTATCAGCATATTATTGATAATTCCCTCTGATTTCCTTTCTCCAGCAAATATAAAAATAGATTGCAAGAACAAAATATACACTCCACATCAAAACCGTAGAATAAACTTTTTCCCCGCCTATTGCAATCTTAAACCACATTACGGCCGAAAGCCCGTTAACCAATATCCATACAACCCACTGCTCAATAGCCCGTCTTACTGTCAAATACATTCCCGCAACAGAAAAAACAGTTGTTATTCCGTCAATAAACGGACTCTTATCCCCTGTAAAAATCAAAATAATAATTGTTAAAATAGTAAACAGGAATGATATAAACATAAATCTAATCCGCTCACTTTGTTTCAACGAAATTTTTATTATCTCACTTTTATTTGATTTTAAATGTTTCTGCCACCTGAAAAAACCTAAAATCTGCATAGGAATATAATATGCCGCATACAAAATAAGATTTCCCCAAAGAGCATTACGGAAAGCAAGATACACATAAAAACCGGACCCCATAAGGCCAAACAGGTAACAATACGGACGCCCTTTCCCCGCAAGAATTGTATAAGTTATACCAAAAAATGCAGAGATTAGCGCGGCTATACTGTCTTTAAAAAAAACAGCATTAACAAAAAGCAGGACGTAAATAAAAATCAAGCCAAAAACTTCAATTTTTTTTTGAATTCCCTGTTTCATTATAATCATATTTATGTTATCTAATAAAAATAGATGAAAGTAAATTCACAAAGGGATATCTCATTCAAAGGATTTTATAATAACAAGGCTCTAAAGAAGGGATTAGAGTTTGCCGCAGATAACGGAGCACTTTTTGCTGCAACGACAACACTGGGGTTTTCGGCAATAGTAAGACCCGCTGCAATCTGGCTTGCTCCGCATACTGATAAAGAAAACAAAAAATTAGCCTGTGCCAAATCAATTTCCTCAAGCGGTGCAGGTTTTTTATTAACTCTGGCTCTTTCCCTTCCGTTAAGCAAAGCTATAAAAAAAATGGATAAGAATCCGAAAAAATACTTAAAACCTGAAACAATCAAAAACCTTAAAGACGGGTGTGAAAAACTGGAAGAATCAAAGAGTTACGCAATTGCAACCCAGATGTTCAAACTCGGGATAGGGCTTGTGGTAGCAGCACCTAAGGCCATACTCACCTGTGCCGGCATGCCTTTTATAATGCAAAAGTTATTTCACAAACCAAAAACACAAAAAAAGAATGAGCAGCAAAATCTTACATTTAAAGGAAAATGTAATGAAAAACTTGCGCATGAAATAGGGAAAGTCTTAGATAAAAAAAGTATTCAAAAATTTTCAAATAAATATAAAGACTCCAATTTCCCGATGCACATAATTGCCGGCACAGATATTATAAACACAGCCGCATTTGTCGATTCGCTTGAAAGAAGCGATAAAATTGAAGAAAATCGGAAAAAAGCTCTTATTTATAACGCATCTATATCAACTCTTCTGAGTATAATAAGCGGGTATATTTTCGATAAACTTCTTGATAAACCGGCTGAAAAATTTATTGAAAACTTCAAAAAAGCCAACCGCGGGCTTCCAAATCTTGAAAAACAAGTGGAAGGATTTAAGATTGCAAAACCTATTCTAATAGTAGGCGGAATCTATTATATGATAATTCCATTTATTTCAACATTTTTAGCGGACATAGCAGACCACAACCCGAAACTGGATTTACCGCATAAAAAACCTAAATCGTAATCTTATACAGATGCCATTTTTTCCTGCAGAGTATTTGCAGACTCTTCATATCCTGCACGTCCCATAAGAGCATATGTATAATTTTTTGCCTGCTCAACTCCCGGCTGGCTGAACGTATCTATATTATATAACTCTCCTGCTATAGCAGTCTGAACTTCCAGCATATAAAGAAGCTGCGCTATATTATATTCATCAATCTTTTCTAATGTAATAGTCATTGTAGGACGTGAATAATCCGCTAATGCGACACGAGTCGAGTCAGCTTCTGCATTAATCAAATCATTAATAGTCTTTCCGCCAAGATAACCAATACCCGTATATTCAAAAATCTTAGGAATTTCCAAAGTTGTATCAAAATTTTCAACGCGGATAAATGTTATAACTTTATTATTCGGCCCCTCATTATACAACTGAATCTGCGAATGCTGATCAGTAGCCCCCAGCGCCTTAATCGGAGTCGGTCCGATATTAACCTTTTCTCCGTTATTATTAAACTCTTTTCCCAGAGATTCGGCCCAAAGCTGTACATACCAGTCAGAAACATATTTCAGCCTGCTGGAATACGGCATCATAACGGAAAGCCCTTTTCCTTTTTTAGTATCCATAAGATACTGCACCAAAGCCCCCTGAGCGGCAATATTTTGATGGATATCGGTATTTTTTAAAGCTAAATCCATATCCTTAATTCCGTTCATAATCTGGTCAATATCCAATCCCACAAGAGCAAACGGAACGAGCCCTACAGCCGAAAATACGGAAAAACGGCCGCCAACATCATCAGGAACAAAGAAAGTTTTATACCCTTCCTGATCGGCAAGCTGTCTTAAAACACCCATTTTTTTGTCTGTAGTAGCCACAAAGTTTTTTCTGTAATCATCTCCAAGTTCTTTTTCCATAAGATTCTTAATAATCATATACTGCGACATTGTCTCGGCAGTAGAACCGGATTTTGTAATTACATTAACCAGCGTGCGTTTCAAATCCAGAACCTGCAGTAATCCGTTTATTGTATCAGGATCAATATTATCTAAGAAGAAAATCCTTGGAAGTCCGCCCCTCTGCTCCGGAGTCAAAAGGTTCCAATATGGTTTTAACAGCGCTTCTGTCACTGCAATTCCGCCTAAAGCAGAACCTCCGATTCCAAGAACCAGAATATTATCGAATCTTCCTTCAACCATGGAAGCAAATTCTTTTACATACCACACAGTCTCTTCGTTGTAACCTAAATTCATCCACTGAAGCCACTGACCCGGCTTATCTTTGCGCTGGTTTAAACTTTTTATGATATCAGAAATTCTTTCCTTATAGTTTTCAAATTCTTCGCTTAAGTTTAATCCGTTTTCTTCGCCTATGATTGCCGAATCTGTGTTCCTGCAGTTCAATTTAAGCATGCTGGTCCCTTTCTTATTTCTATACCCTTATAAAAATTGTACTAAATCAAATTTATTTTTCAAGGGTTAAATGTATAGTAATGGTGCTCTGTTTGGGGAAAATGAAATTTTATTTATATTTGTAGTAAAATTAAAAACAAAAGAAAATTTGCAAAGGAGAAAAGATGGATATTTCATTATTGAAGGAAGGCTTGTTTGTAATGACAATCGGAATGGGGACGGTTTTTGTATTTCTTACAGTTATGATTTTGATAATGAATCTAAATTCGATATTTATGCAAAAAGTTATTAATAAATATTTCCCGGAAGAACTTCCTGTTGAGAAAAAGTCTCAAAACAATGATGAAGAAATCGCGCTCGCTGTAGCCTGCACCTATGCAAAATCCGTATAACTATAGATTTAGGCTTTTGTATCTATAATCTAGGTATTTAATTCGATTTTTTATCATATTTAAGTTCAAAAATTTTGATACATAAAACGGCTATGCGCTCTTTTTACTCCGATTCATTTCCTGAAAATCTTTGAGTCCGACCTCCCAGCTGTCCTCATATTTAAAATCGCGTGAGGCTATCTCGTCCGGCAAACCAGCATGATGGATTTTAGGAAGTAAAAACTTTTCACTCAAGTCAATTGGCGCAGCAATATCATCATCTGAATCCTGGCAAACAAATACACCCTCGCCGTTTGCACCCTGCTTGTAGCCTACAATCGTAATTTCATGTCCTGCAAGTCTGTTTCCGTTTTCAGGATCCGGCCACGTGTATCCGATTATAATATTATGTCCCATTTTTAATGTATCCAGAAGCTCTTTCTTTATTGTTGCAAAATCTTTTTCATATCCTGCAAGCCTTCCGTCCTCATCAACAATCTGATAAGTTACAGAAGTAGTATTTTTGTCTTCTACAACAGATTCAACATATGTTTTTTCGAAATCAATTAACCCGCCGTCTTCTTGGGTCCAGGCGTTCGGAGCACGTTTGTCCGTAAGAGAATTATAAGTCTGCTGTGAGCCTAACTGCATTAAAGTCGACTGCATTAAAACATCTATCATTGAACGTTCGCCTTTATCACGATGATGATTCTGAATACGGGCTCTTATTATTGCATCCTTATCAGGTTTTAATAAAACCTCCGCTGTATTAAAGTCCTTCATAACATGCGGAGTATTAAATTTTGTAATCAGCCAAATCGCATCAGAAGATTTTTCGGAAAGGCTGTCCATCTTTATTGTCTTTGTAACTTCATTTTTAGGCGATGTTAATCCCTCTACCATTCTAAAGAATTCAGCTGTATGTTTTGTTGCCAAATCAAACTCAATACTTGCTGCAGGACAGGTGCCTGTATGCATATTATCCAAATCCCATTTTGCTTTTGCTATATCATTGGGATTTTCTGAAAGATTTGTAATAAGTCCTATTATCTGTCTCTGGTACTGTTTTGGAATATCTTCGCAAGTCTGGGTTATTACATAAGGATTTGCCAGAATATCAAGACACTCTTTTAAAATATTTACTTTATCCAGCCCCGGATCTCTCTCTTCCTTTATGATTTTATAAAGATTATCAAGAACCGTGCTTTTATCGTTTGAATTATTTTTAAGAAGCTGTCCGGATTTTAGTGCATATTCAAGTTTTTTTCTATATTGGAGATCTAACTCATTGGAGAGCTCTTCATACTTTTTCTTCTCATCTTTAGTAGTAAGTGAAGTCCTGATAGTTAGAGCAGATGTATAAGCCTCTGCTCTGAAAGAAGGCTGGGTATTGACTTCTTTCACAGGAGAAGAGACAGGTTTACTGTCAGAGTTCTTAGTTTTAACTCCGCCTGTTTGATAAATATTCACATTTGGAAAATTCACACTAGCCATATACTTATATAAAAACATTATTTATTTAAAATTTGCTTAAGCATTAAGAAATGTAACAATTTTTGAAAAAAGTCTAAAGATTTTGAAAAAAATGCCGATAGGATACTTGTAAGATGTTTAATATAGATTGAAAAAACAGGAGTAGAAGATGCCCGGAGAAGGCAAAGATATTTTAAAATTTTGGAATGGCAATCTTTTTCAGAAGTTGTCTTTTCAAAAAGAGGTAAAGAAAGAAGATTTTGCAAATACAGCTTTGCAAAATATATTTGAACTTGCGGATAGCGATAAGAATAATGTTCTGGATAGTTCAGAATTATCTATATTTTACGATAAAGTCCGTCAGGCAGCAGGAGAAGATAGTACTTTATCCGAAGAAGAGGCAGTGAACTTTTTATCAGAAACAAGCCCTGATACACCAATCAAACCTGTTGTTTTACTAGATTTTTTTAGTACTATACTCACCGGTAATAAGGGCGAAAAACTTTCTACCTCTGATGAAATAGACTTTGATTCAAGATTATCAGACTTGCAAATCAATCAAAACTACACCCGCAAAGATTTAACTGATATGCACGGATATCCCTACCAGATGATTTTTGATGGTAATAAACTTATAGGTATAATTTCCAGAAACAATGTCCGGTTTTACACTGAAGAAACAAAAGGAGAAATATATTCTCTTAATGGAGTTTATGAATGCGATTTTGTACAAGAAGGTACAGATGCTCCGGAAGGTGAATTTATCCCTGAAAAACGCTATTACCGTGACGGAAGTATTGTAGAATGTGATAAATACGGAAATAGAGTTATATATAATAAAGCAGGAAAAGCTATAGAAGAACACCGTACAGAAACAACACTTGAAGGAAATTCTCTTGATATAAGCATAAACAGAGAAGCCGGTTTAAAACGAGTCTTAAATTCTTCTGTAGAAGGTGCGGTATATAATAAAGAAGGAGATGTCGTATATAATATATACAGTGATTTGGACAGCGAAGGCCGTGTAGTTTTACAAACTCATGAATATGCAGATGGCAGAGTTGTTGTTGGGTCATCCTCTAATGTATTATCCAATCTTACAGTCGAAGAGAAAAGCGTATTATCTAAAAACTATATCGCAAGATTAAAGGAAGATATCTCTCAAGCATTGCAAATTTTAAGAGACTATGAATCCGGTAAAGGTATTTTAGGAAGTACAGCACAGTTATTTATGAAAGACGGCTCTACAGTAGATTCAAAGATATCATATTATGAATCTATGTTATCGAAGCTAAATTCCTTAGATGGATTATCTCAAGAAGAGTTTGAAACGGCATTTAAAAAGATATTTGGAACAGATTTTAATTACAACAGGGCATATAGCTTGACGCGCATAAATGAAAAATTATCCAGCGCTGTTCGTCTAACCCAAACTATCAGCGCAATTGATAGTTTGATTTCAGCAGACAATTCCGCAGCATTAACCCCTATGGACCAAATACTAAAAAGCCGCATGGATTCAATATCAACTAGTTCAGAAATATCCAAATTTAGTAAAGATTTTCAAAATAGAGAGTTTGCCCAGCAGGCTCATAAGGTCTTGAGCATAATTCTGGGTGATGAGAAATTAGCACAGGAATATATGATAGGTGTATACCGTCAGGCCGGCAGCGAAGAAAAAGCCGAGCAGATTCTAAGAGAGAGTTTATCTGAAATCAAGAATAACTTAAATAATGAACTTAGCACATTAACAAAAGGCAAAGGAATAGAGTTTCTTCAGAAGCAAGCCAATGCAGTATATAAGGAAGCATTTGCCGGTGACAAAATATTTTCAGAAGATGCATCAGCTCTGGTAGAAAGTTATATGCTGACAGAAGCATATTTGGAAACCGGCATAACTGTTGCAGTAAGTTTAGCGACCATGGGCACAGGAGCGGTGGCGTCTATTGGCCGTGCGTGTGTATCCCGTCTGGGCACAAGAGTCGGGAATCTGGTAGCAAAAACCCTTGTAACAGCCTTGAATGCAGCAGTTCCATCAGCATTAACCTATGTTGATGATGCAACCAGTGGGAGGGGTATAACATCGGCTACACACGCAGAGGCTCTTGAGGAATTTAAATCCGGAATGAAATATGGCACATTTGGTACATTTGTGTCAAGCCCTCTGGGAAATGCAATAACAAAATTTGCAGGTACAAAGGGAATAAACAGTCTTGCTGCAAATTGTATAGGTACCGGAATCGAAACGAGCGCAGATGTAGTATTTGACCGCATGACAACAGATTTGAGCCTGAAAGACTCTTTTATGCAAAACGGCGGAATGAATTTTGCAATGATGTTTTTAGGCGGTCAAATAGCAAAACAGCTGGGTGCTCGAGAACTGGAAAAATTGAATAAGCGTATAGAGCAGGAGCTGCAGAATATAAAAATAACCAGAAATTCTGATGGCACTTGCTGCTTAAGCGCTAATGGAAAAGTTTTGGCAGATAAAGTATCTCCTGCGTATGCATTAGGTGTTATGATTTCTCAAGCTAAGGCCAAAGTAGAAACTGCGCTGGAAGTATCTAAGCTTGGAGCCGGAGTATCTGAACCGGCAGTGGTAACTTTAGGAAGAGCAGATGCGGAAGCTAAATCTGAACCTGAACAAACTATTTCCGGAAATAATGTGGAAGCAGAAACGGTCGCACCTTTTGCAAAACATTTAGAGCAGACTCCCGACATTCAGGAATTAACGAACCCTGAAATTAAGAAAGTTCAACTTGAAAACGGTGAATTCGATGAAAATGGTAATTTCATATCTGATGGAACTTACACTATTACAGAAAGTGGAAACCCGCTTGCAAAGAGCGAAACATTCATGCGTTATCCGGATAAAGACTATAAAATAGCTGAGAATGTTGATGAGTTAGTAGAACAAATTCTAAAGATGCCCGATGAACAAAAACTTGATAAACAACAGTATAAATCTACATATAAATACAGAAAAACATTAATAACAGATTTTATAAAACAACATCCGGAGATTTCTGTTTCAGAATTGTCGGTAATATTAAATGATTTCAATCATATAACAGGGGCCAATCCTTGGAAATTATTTGAAAGTTATCGAGGAATTTCACAGATTAAAGATATAAAACAGTTTAAAACTAACCTGAGCGAATATGATAAATTTATAACTGATATAAAAGCCAGCGGTACGGACGATGAATTAATAAACAAATTGCGCAATCTTGCTTTTATGACGGATATGGCTCAGATTAAGCCGGAGGATTTTAGGAAAAACCTTGAATTCTTCAAAACTCTGGACAATTCTCTCTGTTCTGATTTAATGAGGGGTTATAATCAACATGTTTTATTTAAGCCCCACACTGATAAATATTTTGAACGTATTCAAACAGCTTCAGAGTTCAACAGATTTATAGAAAATGCAGATGTTAGTAATCCTGAAATAATAAAATTCGGCGTAATGGTACGTGGCTTTGAAAACTATACAAACGAAGAATTTGCTCAGATTACTAAAAATATAGAACTTGTTAAGGATATGATTAACAATAATTGTAAAGACTCAAAGTTTATGTCAATGGTTATAAACAGCCGTGATGCTCTTTATACAAATTGTGCAGAGAAACTCAAGCAGCAGCTTGGTGATAATTTTGATTATAACTATCTTGACAAAATAGGGAATTGCCCATTGGAAGTTGCTACGGCTATAATTAATGCCTTCCCAAAAGGTGCAAAAAATATGAACACTTATCACTTCTGGAGTCTTGCTAACGTTTATAATAAACTTGATGACTCCGGCAAAAAGAACTTTATGACTAAAATTGCACTTGCAGCAAAATTACCTCAATTTGTAGAATATAATGGCAAGCTAGCTCCGGGTATGTTGGAAAGATATATGCAAAAAGAAATACCCAATGCAGATAAAATTATGGAATTTGCAAGTCTTGTAGAGCACTGCAAGGATGTCCAGATAGCAAAACTGTTTGAACGTTCAGATTTAGATATTATACAAAAAACTCTGGCAGAAATAGATGAACAAGGAAAAGGAATTTTTCTGGAACATTTACCATCAGAAAGTAAAATTACAGTTGATAAATATATAAGTCTATATAATTATCACAAGGAAACAGGAACTAACTTGCCTTGGGATGAAGATATTTTGGTTTTGGGCTGCAAATTAGTTGCTGACAAGGAGTTCCCGCGTGAGCAGATTGCAATGGTATTACAATGGACAAGAAAAGACAGTATAGAATTAGCCCGTGAAATGGTTGCTGACAAAGAGTTCCCGCGTGAGCAGATTGCAGATGTATTAATATCTGTACTTCGAGACAAAGACAATAGAGATTTTGCCCGTGAGCTGGTTAAAGACAAAGAATTCCCGCGTGAGCAAATTGCAAATGTATTACTATCTACAATTCAAGACAAAGACAATATAGATTTTGCCCGTGAGCTGATTAAAGACAAAGAATTCCCGCGTGAGCAGATTGCAATGGTATTACGATGGACAAGAAAAGACAAAGGCAATATAGAATTAGCCCGTGAACTTGTTGCCAACAAAGAGTTCCCGCGTGAGCAGATTGCAAAGGTATTACAATGGACAAACAAAGACAATATAGAGCTTGCCCGTAAACTGGTTGCTAACAAAGAATTCCCAAGAGAGCAGATTGCAAAGGTGTTAAGATGGACCAATAAGGATAATATCGACTTCGCAAGGGAATTAGTTGCTAATAAAGAGTTCCCGAGACATGAGATTGCACGTGTCTTATTTACTATAAACAAGGATAATATCGACTTCGCAAGGGAATTAGTTGCTAATAAAGAGTTCCCGAGAGACCAGATTGCAAATGTCTTATTTAGCACAACCAAGGATAATATCGACTTCGCTCGAGAATTAGTCGCAAATAAAGAGTTCCCGAGAGACCAGATTGCAAATGTCTTATTTAGCACAACCAAGGATAATATCGACTTAGCAAGGGAATTAGTTGCTAATAAAGAGTTCCCGAGAGACTGTATTCACATTATCTTAGAAAACCCAAAAGACCGCTTAGGCCTTGCCCGCAAGCTTGTGGCTAATAAAGAGTTCCCGAGAGACCAGATTGCAAATGTATTAAAATACATTACAAACGATAACATTGAAAAAGTTCAAGAACTATATAAAAGATTTAAACAAAAAAATATTAATCTTGATTATATGTTAAATATACTGTCAAGCGGTGCTGTTGATTATATTAAGTGGATGGACAGACCTATAAGCAGTATGTCAAAAAGCGAGAAACGCATGTTTATGTCAGATTTAGTGCTTTATAAGAACAAAGAAATGAGTGCAGAACTGGCAGAACATTTCCCTGCCGTACCTAAAACAGAAACAGAATATATTGAATTAATGCAAAGACTTTCAAATGCTTTAAATATTTCGGTAGAGAAACTATCGCCGGAAAAATGTGCACAGTTCAGAACTACACTCAAAAGCTTTGAACAAAATCTTGCAGAGATGGATTTATCAACTCTCGATAGCGTAAGTTTAAGAATCACACACCAGGATTTTATATCAAAAACAGAATCGTTGTTATCAAAACTTAATCTTGATGAACAATATATGATAAAAGAGTTTTACGGATTTGACATCCGAGACGGCCACTTGATTGGCTACCCTGATTATGCCGGCAAATCTCCTGAAAATTTGAATTTATTAACTCCAGAGGCAAAAGCAACAGCGGAAGAGATAAGAACAATTATAGAACAGTTTAAAGACAATAACTTTATAACGATTAAAAAGAATCCTGAGCTGGAAGCGCAGCTAAGAGCACTTTCTCTGGATATGCCGGAATTTTACAATCAGATAGACGGTTCTACAATGCCTGTTAATACGCTAAAAACACTTCAAAAAATAATAAATAATCCAAAATACAAACAATTGAATGAATCTGATAAACGGATTCTTATGTTGGCTACATTATTACATAATACAGACAAATATGACGGTACCTCTACTGATTCCGGTTTTGACGCATATTTCATTGCTCAGAAGTTCGGGTTCACGGATGAAGAATCTGCAAAATTATACGCAATAATACAAGGCTCTAATACAATAGAGAAATTTATGAGCACAAATAAAGAAAAAATTGTAAAAAAGTTGCGTGGCATAGAATTAGTAACAACCGTAAGAGAAAATACTTTTGAGCGTTTAGCTTTCGATTTAAAGGAAGGAAATATTTTTGAATTGACTCAAATGCTTTATTCCGCAAAAGATGTTGACGGGCTTACCAGACATCTTGACCGGATGTTAGAAAAAAGAATAAGTGAAATAAAGGCAAATGATTTTGTATTGCCGCAAACTCCTTCTAATACTTATCTTGAAATGGCAAAATCTCAAGAAGTACGAGGACATCAGGTAAAAGTCGTAAATGCTTCCGATATTGAAAATTTCTATGCTTTAATTCATACGCCGGAAACATCATTTGCAAGCAAAGGCCAATCAAGAACAGTAAAATTCGCAAATTTCGAAGCTTTTAATAATATGATGGATGATAAAATAATTTGTACAAGTTACATTGCTAATGGAGCATTGTGCGGTGCTAATATACACGGATTTATTTTTGATGTACCGAATGAAAAACAATATGTTGGTATGGGGCATGATATATTTTCACTTTGTAAAAATGTTAATGATATGCTGACTGAATATTATAAACCAAACGGTATTTTTGCACTTCAGAATAAAGGAGAAAAGTTCTATCATAGAACGATGATATCCGA
>CALUSZ010000078.1 GCA_944323495.1 Candidatus Gastranaerophilales bacterium | reverse complement strand
AACAAACATCAGGCGGAATTTTTATTCCGGACAGTGCTAAAGAAAAACCTCAAAAAGGTGAAGTAGTAGCTGTAGGAGAAGGTAAAGTAGGCGACAACGGAGAAAGAGAACCAATGGACGTTAAAGTTGGCGACATCATTCTTTACGCTAAATACGCCGGTACTGATATTAAAATGGACGGAGTTGAATACAAAATTCTTTCTATAAAAGACGCTCTAGCTATTGTTGAATAAATGAAAGGAAATAAAAATGGCAAAAAAATAGTTTTTGAAGAAGAAGCAAGAAAATCGCTTCTAAAAGGTATTGATGCAGTAGCAGATGCCGTTAAGGTTACACTTGGACCTAAGGGCAGAAACGTAATCCTGCAAAAGAAATTCGGTGCACCGCAAATCGTTAACGACGGTGTTACTATCGCAAAAGAAATCGAGCTTCAAGATAATCTTGAAAACGCAGGTGCTCAGCTTCTTAAAGAAGTTTCTTCTAAGACAAACGATGTAGCCGGTGACGGTACTACAACAGCTTCTGTTTTGGCTCAAGCTATCGTAAGAGAAGGGTTAAAGAACCTAACAGCAGGTGCTAATCCGATGTCTATGAAACGCGGTATTGATAAGGCTGTTGAGATTTCTATAAACAAGATTAAAGACCTTTCAAGACCTGTTAATACTAAAGAAGAAATTGCTCAAGTTGCAGGAATTTCTGCAGGTAATAACTCTGAAATAGGGGAATTGATTGCAGAAGCTATGGAAAAAGTCGGACACGACGGCGTTATTACTGTTGAAGAAAGCAAATCTTTCGGTACTAACCTAAAGGTTGTTGAAGGTATGCAGTTTGATAAAGGCTACATTTCACCTTACTTCGTTACTGACCCTGAAAGAATGGAATGCGTTTTAGAAGATGCTTATGTTCTTTGTGTTAACAAGAAAATCAATATCATCTCTGATTTGGTTCCTGTTCTTGAACAGGTTGCACGTGACGGCAGAGCTTTATTACTTATCGCAGAAGATGTTGAAGGCGAAGCTCTTGCAACTTTGGTTGTTAACACTATGAGAAAAGTTCTTAGAGCAGTTGCTGTTAAAGCTCCTGGTTTTGGCGACAGAAGAAAAGCTATGCTTGAAGATATCGCTATCTTAACAGGCGGCCAAATGTTCACTGAAGAACTCGGTATTAAATTAGAAAATATTACAACAGATATGATGGGTCTTGCAAAACGCGTTACTGTTACTAAAGACGAAACAACTATCGTTGTCGGCAACGAAACAAAAGAAGCTGTAGCTGAACGTGTAAGACTTATCAAGAAACAAATCGAAGCATCTGACAGCGAATACGACAAAGAAAAACTCCAAGAACGTATGGCTAAACTTTCAGGCGGCGTTGCTGTAATCGAAGTTGGTGCTGCTACAGAAATCGAACTTAAAGAAAGAAAACTAAGAATCGAAGACGCGCTTAACGCTACAAGAGCTGCTAACGAAGAAGGTATCGTTCCTGGAGGCGGTGTTGCTCTTATTAGAGTTCAGCAGGAACTTGAATCAAAAATCAACACAATCGCGTTTGAATCAGATGATGAAAAGAGCGGTTACAAAATCCTTATGACAGCTCTTGATGTTCCTCTAAGAGCAATCGCTTACAACTCAGGCGCTAAATCTGATGTTGTAGTAGAAAACGTTAGAGCAGAAAAAGATGCATACGGTTATGATGCACTTCTTGACAGATACACAGACATGTTCTCAGCTGGTATCGTTGACCCGGCTAAGGTTACAAGAAGCGCATTAGAAAACGCAGCATCTGTAGGCTCTATGCTTCTTACAACCCAAGCAGCAGTCGTTGATATTCCGGAAGAATCTAAAGGACCGGATATGTCACAAATGGCCGGCATGGGCGGTATGGGCGGCATGATGTAGAATGCGGCAGCCGGAGTGAAGCCCGAATTCAGCGGCGGTGAGCCGGTGAACTGAGGGCGAAACTTAACGATTGCGACGTAGAAATCTTTGATTTCACAGGAGCAATGCTACGCACGTAGATATATTGTCGGGCAACATTTTTTGGGGCGGCTGGGGATAAATCCCCAGCCGCCTTTGTTATTATATTTATCCCTTTACCCCTTAACCCTTTTTAAAACTAATGCTTGTTTTTCCGGAGTCAACCGTGGAAATAATTATTTTGGTTATCATATCAGGGTTGCCTTCTATTTCTATTGATTTCAGGTATTTATGCACCTGCGAATCTTTTTTCGGCACAAGCCCGAGCCTCCAGCCGTCCTCGTAATAAAATTGAAAATCCTTTTCCAGTTTTGAATATGATTTATTTGAAATTGCCGAGATTACATTATTAATATGCTTATACTCCCTTGATGTATAAGAAGAAGTGCTCCTTATAGGATAAATTGTATAGAATGTTACTCCTTTGTCCTTCTCATACTTAAAATCACCGGAGGATTTTAGCATAATATCTGATTTAGGCAAAAATTTTTCCTGTTCAAATTTGCAGGAAAGACTGCCGTATTGCGGAATCTTAGGCGCTATATTTTCAAGCTTTTCCGGATAATCAAACACATTTGCCTGTACTGTACTCATAAATAAACCGCATAATATTATTCCTAAAATTCTATTCATCATAATCCTCTATTGCCTTAACTAATTTTTCCGGCGCATTGTAAACCGTCTCGCCGCTGTCTACACTTACTGCCATCTGCATTGTACTTGCTGTGAATATTTTTTCTTCACCCGAGTAGATATTATACTTAATAATAATCGCCGGCTCAAGCTCTTTTAAAATACATTCAACTATTAAATCCTCGCCGAATTTGGCTGATTTTATGTATTTCAAATCCATTTTCGCAATCGGATACATAATGCCGTCATTATACATATCTGCATAGGTATAATTAAGCTTAGAGAAAAAATCACACCTTGCCGTTTCCATATATTTTACGTAATTGCCATGCCAGACAATATTCATCGGATCCAAATCAAAAAACTGAACCTTTATTTTTGTTTTAGTAACTATTTCTTTCATAAAAAAATCCATTCCTACAAATAACTTTTCAAAGGAAATATTCCGCTTGAATACGTTTTTTCATCATCTTCGTACTTAAAATTTACCCCGGTCTCTGTTTTATTAAGTCTAAGTCTCAAAACCCTATCCGGCCTTATAATATTTGAGAACTTAATCCGCCTAATCTGACCCTGCCGGCATTCAAGCTTAAACGCATCTTTTATAAAAAAGTCCACGTAAAAAAACTGTACCACACCGGCTAAAATCGGCATACCCTCAAAATGCCCGCGAAAAAAATTACTCCCCCTCAAGAAGCAAAGTTCATATTCGGCAAAATCCCGCTCGCAGATTCTTGAAATAATAAGCGGAAAACTCAAATTCAAATCAAAAATCTCTTTTATTCTCTCTATATCAACCTTACCCCGCTGATTTTCAGGAATTCTATCAACAAATTTCCACCTCTGCGGTATTACCTCAAAGCGGCCGTTTATAAGGGATTTGAGATGTTTTATAACCTCAAGGCTGCCCTTTTCAATAATACTTTTTTGCCCCCTGGAAGTGAGCACGCACATGGCTCCTATTTTACCGCCGGTTTCAAGGCAATAAATATCTTCGATTAAATCACTCTTTTTCAGCTCTAACTCAATATCTTCTGCATTTATTCTTTTTTCCTGCACCTTTAAAACCCTGTCGCATCTTCCGAGAAACTCAATCCTGTCTCCCCTCAATAAAAGCCTGTCGCCGATTTTCTGAACAACAGGTTCTGAATATTCGGTCGAAATCTCTGTCCCGTCAGCTTCAAGCTTAAGAATCTTAATCCCTCTAAAAAGCTTCATCATATTGCTGTTACAATTATCCCTGTATCCGATAGAGCCTGTCTCTGTGCTTCCGTACAAATCTATTACCCTGTCTGCAATCCCTTCCGCATACTTGAATGTCTCATTCTTAAGGCGTGAACCTGCGCTTATGATAACCTTAGGCTTAACTTCAACCTTGGCATCATATTTTCTTAACGACTCTAAAAACGACGGAGTCGTTATAAGAACAGCATTTTCTATCTTAATATCTTCAGGGTAATTAATTCTGTCTAAATTTATTATATTTCCGCGGCATAATGGGAATACAAAGTGAAAACAAAATCCATAAAAGTGGTTTAATGTTGTAGTAGAGATAACTTCAAAATTTTCAGTCACATCAAGTTCATCATAAATATCACGGCTTTCTATAAAAAGATTTTTAAGCGGTTTTTTCACACACTTAGCTTCCCCTGCTGTGGAACCGCTTGTAGTAAACTCCGGAATATAATCAGTATCCTCGAGAGCACTCTCCAAAAAGTTAACTATACACCTGAGATTTTCATTCCCGCTAATCTCTTTGCCGAACATATTTTTGACATCAAAAACAGTATATTCCCGCACAGAATCTCTAAGAATAACCCTGTCATCATATTTATCATTCAAAAAATAATCATAAAAACTAGCAGTCATGCTTCCTCTTAAAGTTAATCCTTACAATATATTCTACCCCAAACAATACCCCGACTAAAATATATGATATTATTCCGTTATAAACCGCCCATATTTCTTTCGGCATAAAAATTGTCCAGACTGATACAAGAAAGTTAACGAACATAAAGACCGACCATACATAAGTCAGCTTTCTGGTATAATCAAGCACCGGTGCTTTTGCGTCCGGCTCCATAGAGAGTGCAATTTTTTGAATAACTGTTTTTTCCTGAAAAGTGGAAGAAAAAAAGATAACAAATAAGCCGAAATTTACAACCGGAGGATAAAACTTAAAGAAAATCCAATCAGTAAAATGAAACGCAATAATCACTGCAAACATGCCAATAAACGGTAGAAGAGATTTTATTAGATTAAAACATTTGTTCATAGTCTTTTTATTATATTACAATATTGTCCGGATTGAAATTAAATGCTAAACTAAGAACAGTAAGAAGTTTTTATGATGTATATTGATTATGAAAAAATAGGCAAAAAATTGGGGGTTGGGAGAGAATTTTTTTATGAAATGAAAATTGCCTCAAATTGCGCTTATATTAAAAAGAACATAAAAGAGGTAAAAAAAAGATTAAAAAACAAATTCCCGCTCAAGGTCGTTTTTTATGTATATGATGATACCAAGTGGAAATCACAGAGCGTGTATGATTTGATGGAAAGTGACGATAGATTTGAGCCATATATTTTTGTTACGAAAAATAACGCACCCAAAGACAACTGCAACTATCAGACCAATGAAGAATACGAAAAGGTTTATGATTTCTTTGCGAAAAAAAATATGCGTGTAATAAGGGGTTATGATACGGAATCTGATAGGTTTATCCCCTTAGAAGAAACCGGAGCGGATATAATAATCTACCAGCACCCGTGGTATGTTGAGCGCACGCAGGGCCCTGTAGTATGCTCAAAATTCGCGCTTACGTATTATATACCGTATTTTGTCTCCGATACAGACGAAAGCTTTGAGTATGATTTAAGATTCCATAGATATGTGCATAGATATTATGTACCAAATGGAATAATAAAAAACAATTACGCATCTAAAATGCCTGATAAAGGGAAAAAACTCGCCATCACAGGTCACCCGCTCTTTGATTATTATTATCTTGATAAAAAACCGCATGAAGAAAAATATATTATTTACGCCCCGCACTGGACAGTATGCGGAGACAATATAAGATACGGCACTTTTGACTGGAGCGGATACAGAATTCTGGAATACGCGGAAAGCAGACCGGAACTTAATTGGGTATTTAAACCGCACCCGCTTTTGTATAAATTTCTGTTCACGTCCGGATATATGAGCAAAAAACAGGCAGATGAATATTACAAAAGATGGGAAAAGGTTGGGATTTTATACGACAAAGGAGATTACACAGACATATTCCAAAATTCGCGCCTGATGATTACCGATAGCGGCTCATTTTTGATTGAATACTTTGTGACTCAAAAACCCTGTATCCATCTTTTATCTGAAAAATTTAAGGGGAATAATTTTGTTCAACAAATCTGCAAGACATATTATGAAGCAAAAAATATTAACGAGTTTAATGAATATCTTGATATTTTAATCAATCGCGGACAGGACCCCAAAAAGCCGGAGCGGGAGGAAGTCTTAGCAAAACTTAATCTTACCGGCACATAT
>CALUSZ010000077.1 GCA_944323495.1 Candidatus Gastranaerophilales bacterium | reverse complement strand
ATTATTTGAGTAAAATTTTATGTAATGTATAATGATATTGTTTTGTAATATAAGAAAGGAAAATAAGAATGAGTTTTGTACCTGTAGTAATTGAACAATCAAGCAGAGGAGAACGTTCTTTTGATATCTTCTCAAGATTGTTAAGAGAGCGCATTATCTTTTTGGGAACACCGGTTGACGATATGGTTGCAAATTTAATTGTTGCACAATTGTTGCTGCTGGATAGTGAGAATCCGGAAAAAGATATTATGTTATATATCAACTCTCCGGGCGGAAGCGTAACTGCAGGTTTGGCAATATATGATACAATGCAGCACATTAGAGCGGATGTTTGTACAATCTGCTTAGGTCAAGCTGCTTCAATGGGCGCATTCCTCCTTTGCTCAGGTGCTAAAGGCAAGAGAATGGCTCTTCCGCATTCAAGAGTTCTTATTCACCAGCCTCTCGGCGGTGCGCAAGGTCAGGCTACTGATATTGAAATTCAGGCACAAGAAATCTTGAGAATTAAGAAAACCTTGAATGAAATTATGGCCTCAAATACAGGTCAGTCAATCAAGAAAATTGAAAAAGATACTGACCGCGACTATATCATGACACCTCAAGAAGCTCTTGAATACGGTATGATTGATAAAGTTATAACTAAAGATAATATGTAACAGGAGAAATCTATGTCATCACAAGACAGACTAAAATGCTCTTTTTGCGGAAAAACGCAGGATCAGGTAAAGAAATTAATTGCAGGACCTGACGTATTTATTTGCGATGAATGCGTTGAGCTTTGTAATGAAATTCTGGATGAAGAGTTTTTTGAATCAAAAGATAAAAGCGGAGGAAAGACAGAAGACAAGTCTTCTGATATGGAAGATAAACCTATTCCTAAGCCGCACGAAATTAAGGCTTACCTCGATCAGCATATAGTAGGTCAGGATGACGCGAAAAAAGTTCTATCCGTTGCGGTTTATAACCACTATAAACGTTTAAAACATAACCAGAAGGAAGATACAAACGGTGTTGAGATTCAAAAATCTAATATTCTGCTTGTTGGTCCTACAGGAAGCGGTAAAACACTTCTTGCGCAAACTTTGGCGAAAATGCTTGATGTTCCGTTTGCAGTAGCAGACGCTACAACCCTTACAGAGGCAGGTTATGTAGGTGATGATGTAGAAAATATTTTACTTCGTCTTTATCAGAATGCTGATTATGATGCAAAAAAAGCCGAAAAAGGTATTATCTATATTGACGAAATTGATAAAATTGCAAGAAAATCTGAAAATACATCAATTACAAGAGATGTATCCGGTGAAGGTGTTCAGCAGGCGTTATTGAAACTTATTGAAGGAACAATATCAAATGTTCCTCCGCAAGGCGGCAGAAAACACCCGCAGCAGGAAATGATTCAGATTGATACAAGCAATATTCTGTTTATTGTAGGCGGTGCATTTGTTGATCTGGATAAGATTATTGAACACAGGGTAAAAGACGGATCTTCAATAGGCTTTGGTAAATCTGCTCCTACTCAGGCAGAAAAAGAACAGGCTGCGGCAAGGCTTCTGAAAAAATTACAGCCGGAAGATTTGCTTAAATTCGGATTGATTCCTGAATTTATCGGACGTATTCCTGTTTATGCCGTTCTTGATGCTTTGGATGAAGATACATTGAAGATGATTCTTACAGAGCCAAAGAATGCTATAATCAAACAGTATCAATGTTTACTTGCGATGGATGGTGTTGACTTAGAGTTTGAGCCTGACGCAATAGATTTGATTGCTAAAAAAGCTATTAAACGTAAAACAGGTGCAAGAGCCTTACGTTCAATTGTTGAAGAACTTATGCTTGATGTAATGTATGATATTCCGACAAAACATGATATCAATAAGTTTGTTGTAACAAAAGATATGGTAGAAAAGCAGGACGAAATTGATAACCGTGCGGAATTGATTCATCTTCCACAGAATAAACCTGCAGATATATCAGAAAAAACAAGGGCTGAAATAGCTTAGCCGCTAATATTTTCAATTTTTTCAATGATATTCTTATTATTAAAGTATATTCTTTTGAAAAGCCCATTATGTTTAATAAATAAATATCCCTGTGTATTTATGTCTGAATAGTATTCATTTATTACAGTGATTTTGAACTTTTGCAGATTTTTTATAAGTTCTTGTTTTGTTTTATAAGAATCAAGATTAAATTGTTCTATAATAGTTATACTTTTTGCATTGTTGATTTCTTTAAGCGCTTTTAGCAGCTTATATGGCATGTATTTGACTTTATGTTTTATAAGATTTATAGCTTTCAAGTAATTTTTATTCAGGCTATATTTACGAATTTGTTCTATGCTGTTTTGAGTAAGTTTCCAGCTGATTTGTTCTGATTTAATATTATAGTTCAGATTCTGCCATATAATTCTAACAAGTTTTGCGAAATCTTTGTCTTTTAAATTTTTTTCTTTAACATATAATCCCCCAAAGTCGATGATTCTGCCATTAATAATATTTTCTTTTTTTAATTCGATTTTATTAATAGAAAGGTAGTGAAATGGGGAATATTTTTTAGATGTCTCTTCTGGAGTTATAAATTCTGTAATTATATAACTATATGGATCATCATATGATGATATTTTCCCCGCAAAAAAATTTACAAACAAATTCTTATCTGTACTTTTTCCAGCATAGTATGCGGCTTGTGGTTCAAAGTATAGTCCCTGAGTTTTTTTAAGATAAGATTCGGAAAATTTTTTATATGGGAAAAAAACTTTGTAAGCATAATATTTATCATTTATTGTGATTTTATAAACATTACCGAATGTACCGTGTTCCAAATATTCAATATTAACTGTTTGAGCAGTAATATTCGATAATTCTCTTTCAAACTCTTTTAGGCGGATATTTAAAATATTTGTCCAAAATTCGTTTTCAACATCTTCTGATTCAAAATCATAGTTAAGGGAGTATGTGTATTTTAAGAAAATATTGAATAGTTTATAAGCAGCCTCTTTTTTCTTATTATATTGAATATTTGTAAAAAACTCTCCAGGTATACTGCCAATAAATTTGTTTTGTATATCAAATTTGTTTTGTAATTTATTTATACTTATCCCAGAGTATAGTTTTTTCCGTAGAACATTATTAAGACTAAAAACTTTATTAGTTTTTACATACATATTTTTTTCTTGATTTTTAATACAAGAAAAAAATAAATTTTTTAATAAAATTCTCTTATTAGAAAGCTCTCCGCTAGAATTTGATATGTCAATATTAGCAGCTTTGTGTTTAATCTTGTTAAGTTGGATTGAGCTTTTGGCTGCCTGTATTTCTCTGATACATTTTTCAATTTCTAAAAAGAGCTCAGAATACTCTGAGCTCTTTTTTATTTTTTTATAGAGCTTGTGCATAAAATTTATTGAAGAGATCCATCACGCATCTCATATTAACTACTACTTGATATGTGCTTGGACTGTTATATGATTCATTAAGAGATAGACCTAGTTGATTGTTAGCAGCAGATTGGCTTCTAGCTTGTTCTGTATTTTGCGCACTGCTTTCACGATACCATTTTTTAGTTTGGAAAGTGTAAGTTTCTCCATCATAGCTAATTGTACTTGTTTTATCGGATTTTTTACCAGCCATATCTCCATTATGAATCTGAGTTAAGGCTGCTTGATATAATTCGATAGTCTTTTGTGCTGCCGTTTGAAGAGCTGTCTCATCATAGTTGCCAGTATTTCTAACTGCACTGCATAAGGTACCGTTAATAAAATCTGCCAGACGAGTTTTAGATGAATTTATTGTATCGCTCCAATTCTTAGTGAATTCACCGTTGGTTCCATTGAGGATTAAGCAGGCTGTATTGTTATAAGCCTCTTGCAGAGAAATATTACCGTTGCTGCCTCTAGCCTCACCGTTTCTTGCAATAACACCATTGTACGTTTCAGTCATGCTGCCCCAATCAAAACTTTCACTAATGGTTTTAACTTTAATAGTCTGTTCGCCAAGTTCTACACCATCAACCAGTAGGCTTACTGTTACGGTTGTATATCCATTGTTTGAACCGCCGGTAATAGTTAATGTATTATTGTCTATGGATGCTGTAGCATTGCCTGAAACGCTGACTTTATAAGTTATTCTGTCACTACTTATACTATTATCGCCATTCTGTACACTAGTATTGAGCTGATAATTTTTAACATCATTTTGTGCAATAGAGACATCTGTTGGTATTTCGCCCCAGTTTTCAATTGTGAATGTTGAAATATCACCAATTTCTAAGGCTTTTTCTTTTAAATCAGAAATTTTTTCTGCAATTTCACTTGGATATAAAGAGTTGATTTGAGACTTATAATCAGCTCCAAAGATATTGGTGACAGCTTCAGAAAGCTTGTCGCCTTTGGCAATAAGCGCTTCGCAATATGAGATAGCGGCTTCTCTTGACTGTGAAAGTGATTTATCATCATCTGTTTCTTTTAACGCTGATTCCGCAAGTTTATCGTACACAATGTTTAACTCTGTAAGCGGCATATCTCCTAAACCATTAGGATAAAATTCGACCATTTTATCTTCAAGTTCTGCTGCAAACCAGTTTATTAATTCTGCTGAATTAAAGGCTCCATCGACATCGAAATCTCCAGCTTTAGCTTTTTTTATTGCTTCTGCTTCAAGTTCATCATACGCATCAAAATATCTGCCATCTTTTTGAATTTTATCAGCAAAAGATTCACTTATATTTGTAGAAATTATATTATGTAATTCATCACCTTGCAGAACATCTTTAACTTCTATTGTTGTTTCAATATCCTGATATGATTTTGTTGCTTTAAAATCTTCAATGCCATATTCCTGAACTGTTTCAAAATCACTGAATTTAGCATTTGCAAGGGTGTTTGAAATAAATTCATTTACTGCTGAATCATAGATTTCAGAAAAATCTTCATATTTTTCTTCATCCTTGATTGCCTCAAGATTATCTTCTAATTTCTTTTGAACGATACATTTTTGTAAATCATTGAGTGCAGAATTTTCTGTAACAGTATAGCCATATTCGCTTAAGTCAATTGGGCTTTCATCTGCTAGTCCTGCAGTTGCCATGTATGCATCAATGATACTTGTAACCGTAGTTTTTATACTTTCGGCATCTTCATCTCCCGCTAAAGTCTTAATATAATTGTCAATCATGCTCTGTAATGTATTATCGGATGCGTAAGCGTAACCATATTCATTAACAACATCAGACATGGTTGCACTGAGATATTCTGTTGCACAATAATCTGCAGTTGCTTTATTCATAATAGTAGGAGCTGATTCTTCAAGATATGCAAGCAGCTCTTCTGCAGGTTTTCCTTCTTTAATATATGCTTCAACCAAAGCAGCAAGACCTTCTGATACAGATTTTTTCCATTCAGAAGATGAGGATATTATGCTAGGTGCAGTTAGAGTTGAGGTGTATTCATTGAGGATTTCATACATCTCTATACGATTTTCCATATTTGTAACTTCATTTTTATCAAGAGCATTTGCATTTTTAAACTTAGTACCGCTAATCTTTGAGGCATTTCTGTTGGTGTCAATATTTTGCCAGAACTGATTTATTAAATCATTTTTGCCATCTTCTGTGGTTTCACCGTCCCATTCAAAGTTTTCTTCCATAAAAGCACGAAATTCACTTTTTATAATTGTGCCGTCACCATTGGAATCAACTTCATTCTGCCAGGTTTGTCCACCTTCGTTGTACTTAGCTAAAAATTGATAAACTCTTGATACATCATTTGTCATTTTTAATACTCCTTTAAGTTTTCCCTATTTTATATTATTAATTACGGCACAATGCGAACAAAACTTTAATTTTTTTCTAAGATTGTTACAAAAGTTAATAAACAAAAAAATGTGAGAATATAGTATATAATTAATATGTATGATACAATTCTTATAAAGAGAGGGTATTTTATAATGAAAAAAGGTTTTACTATTGCAGAGTTATTAATAACATTAGGTATTGTAGGTGTTTTGGCCGCAATGACAGCCCCTGTTATTATGGATATGATGCCTAATGATACGAAAGTCCGGTTTATGAAAGCATACAATGCTATTGCTGTTGCAAACGATGAAATGCTGGATAATTCGGATTTGTATAAACAGACAGTATATCTTACTGGTAGCCCTGATATTTTGGGTGAGCCTACTTGCATAGGATTAGGCTGTGTTCAACAAACAACTTCAATGGATCCAGCTTTAAACAGCGCAACTGCTTCTGCAAATTCAAGTAAGTATGCCAAAATACTTGCGTATCAGTTTGGTATTCCGCTAGATGATGTTACGACATCCGGCAGCAAATCTACTTTTACCGCAAAAGATGGAAGCTCTTGGGAAATTACATCTACTTTGTCTACGGAAAATAGTGCTAAAATTTTGAATTCCAATATTGTTGTGGATATAGACGGTAAGGATAAAGGGGATAATTGTAACTCTTCTACTTCATCCTGTAAGAAACCGGATCAGTTTAAATTTAAAGTAGATACTTATGGTGCAGTTTCTGCTGATGATACTTTAGGAAAACAGTTTTTAAAAAATGCAGCAGATGTAAATTCTAACAGTGAGGAAGATTAAAATGAAAAAAGGGTTTACTTTATCAGAATTACTTATAACACTGGGTATAATAGGCGTAGTAGCGGCTTTAGCTACGCCAACTCTTGTAAAATTAAAACCGGACGATGCTAAGGGGAAGTTTCTTAAGGCTCATAATGTCTTATCAAATATGACAGCTGATATTGTTAGTGATTCATCTTTGTACATGACAGATTTTAATGATTTAGGACAGCCTACTTGTGCTGGTATCGGATGTAATGAGATTCCTGATTATATTGATAATGAAGATGCTTCCGACTTGATTGGAAATGTCAGCAGTGGAGCGAAGTTTGGAGCGCTTTTGGCATTAAGATTAAATGTTGATAAAGATGATGTAACAAAAAACTCTACAGGTGTTACTTTTACAACAACAGACGGTATTGAATGGGAAATTACTTCTAACTCCTCTAATGTAAGCGTTAATGGATATAGCCTGACAACAGAAGAGAATGAAGTTGTTATTGATATAAATGGCGAAGATAAGGGTAAAAACTGTGAGTATTCGACCAGTTGTAAGACGCCTGACCAATTTAAATTTAAGGTAGATACGTATGGTAACGTTTCAGCAGAAGATGCTATGGGTAAGGCTTATCTTAAAAATTCTTCTAACATGAAAGCAAATGACGAAGACAGGGACGAGGCAAAGAAATTGTTAGGTGAGAAGTAAAGATTTATAAACCTCCTCTTTATAATTAATCATTTTTTGTATACACTAAAGGTGTATGAAAAAGGAGGTATTTATGCCCAAGTTTAATTTAATGTCTTATATTATGCCGCCTGAGGATAAGTTGTTTTTTACACTTTTTCA
>CALUSZ010000076.1 GCA_944323495.1 Candidatus Gastranaerophilales bacterium | reverse complement strand
AATAGTGCAGAATACCAGACAGATGTCTATTTTGATATTAATGGAGAAGCCGGACCCAATTGTTTATACAATTCTGATTCGTGTCAACATCCTGACAGATTTAAAGTTATGGTTGCGGCGAATGGTGCTGTAGTTGCGGCAGATCCTGTCGGTCAGTATTATCTAATGACAAGAAAAAACTGGAAAAAAACTTCGCCTGTAATTGAGGCGAATGCTAATGTAACTGAAAATTTGAGAACAAATTTAAGAAGATTTACTCTTTTTCCATGCTCAGGAGAAGCTGATCATGCAAATGGAGGGGCAGGTGGAAACGGAGGAGAAGGTGAAAGTATATGGGGCCCTGATACTACTGATGGTACTAAAATGGCTTGCGGGGATATATATAAAGGAAGAAAAATTAATTGTCTAAAGACATACGACCTACAAAGAAACTTAGACGACCATGGTTCTTCTTCTTATGAAAATACATTTGTAGTTGTATCGCAATATCCTCCAATCCAAAATACTATATCTTTTCAAGCAATATTTGGCTACCCAAATGGTAATGGTCGGGGAATATCTCAGAATGGTTTCATGCTATTTAATGTAAGCAATGAGTATAACCCTGAACAGATTGAAATAACTGGAAATTGTATTATAGAAATTGGAAAAACTTTTTGTGTAAGCCAATATTCATTTACTGAATATGACTATGGAGCAACGAGTCAGTATGGATGTAATACGGCTTGCAGTGCCTTACCAAATCCTCATTTTGATAATGAATATATTTATATTGATCCGGTTCACACTTATAGCGGATGTGATGAAACAAAATTTTATGGTTCTTCTGCTGACTTTGTCGGTCTGACAACAGTACAAGCTCCATGGGAAAATGGAAAGGCTATAAATGAAGCAACTATAAATATAATTAAAAATTTAATTGGAAAGTAAGTCTAAAATTTATCTTAAAAAGTAATCTTGCCGAGAACCGTTCGTTTTTTTGCACCGGTACAGGAAGGCAGATTGTTGGGAATATTGTAATATGTACAGTAGCCTAAAAGCGCAAATGCCATAACTTCTTTATAATTATTTGAAATTCCGTAATCTTCATGAGTTTTGAGTTGAACATATTTCGGCAAATAGCCTCTTAAAAATTTCATCAAAGTTTTATTATAAGCGCCTCCGCCGCCAACTATAACATTATCATATCTAAAAGGTACAAATCTTTCATAAGCCTGCACTATTGTTTTAGCCGTAAGTGCGGTAAGAGTTGCAATAATATCTTTTGAATCCGCAGGAGCAGACTTAAGAATATTTTCTATATATTTATTAGAAAAATATTCCCTTCCTGTAGTTTTAGGAGGATTTAGAAAATAGTATTCATCCTCCAAAAGGCAATTAAGCCAGCTTTCAGAGACAACACCTTCTGAAGCAATTTTTCCGTCCTTATCAAACTTCTCGCCAAAAAACTTCTGCATGCAATAATCAATCATAATGTTTCCCGGCCCCGTATCAAATCCGAAAGTTTCATAATCATCAGAAATAACAGTAACGTTAGAAATTCCGCCGATATTTTGAACAAGTGAATTTTTAAACCATTTTTCGTCAGCAAAACATACTAAAGGAGCACCCTGACCGCCAAGAGCAATATCTTTTTCTCTAAAATTTGAAATAACCGGACAGCCTGTTTCTGCTGATATAACAGAACTTTCTCCAATCTGAAGAGTACTTTTCAGACTGATATTATCTAACTTATTATCAAACGGATAATGATAAATTGTCTGTCCGTGGCTTGAGATAAAATCAGGTTTGCCAAACTCATCAATTAAAACATTTGCCGCATCAGCAAAACATTTGCCAACTGCAAAATTAAGCTGGCACAATTCTTTTATGCTCAATTCATCTCTAAATGCCGAAAAAATTTTTGCTCTAATATGTTCAGGATAAGAATAATTTATTCCCTTAATTAATTTAACGGACATATCCGGATAAACCTCACACATCCCTGCATCAATAGAATCACAGGAAGTACCGGACATCAGAGCTATAATTTTCTTAACCTCTTTTTCTTCCATAAGTTAAATTGTATCACGTAAAATAAAAAAGATCTCCCACATTGTGAAAGACCTTTTTAACCCAATAATCTCCTCCCCAAAAATTCTGTTTTGTCCTCAAATCTCCTCTTTGATTTGTAAATAATTTTTTAATTCAGGTAAATGTCTTAATATTGATTTGTGTAAATGTTCTATCTTTTTTCTATCTTTGACTCCCCCCGAGCCTTGTAGCCATCACTCCTTTCAGGTATGTGTATATAGTATAATTTTCGTATCTTTTTATCAAGTAAAGAATTTCATAAAAATTTTTACAATCGACCATGCTTCCCGTTTTTATTCAAGAAAATTCAAATTAACAAAAATTTACGTTTACTTTTAATAAAAATTGTATTGACAATGAGTTTTTTATGGAGAGTAATATTCTATTTTCCAATACAGAAATTTTCAAAAATATTATCTAAAATATTATCCGTAACAAGCTCTCCCGTAAGTTCATCGAGTGCAAGAACTGCTGATTTTACGTCAATAGAAATTAAATCCTGAAGCTCATTTATCTTTGCTGCTAAAAGAGCCTGCTCCATGGAATTTTTAGCTTTAATCAGACATTGCTGCTGGCGGGTATTAGTTACAAAATCAAGATTTTCCGGCTCTATATTACAAACTTTTTCGCGCAAAAGTTTTTTTAAATCCTCTATTCCGTTACCATTTGTGGCTGAAATATATAGAGCGTCGTCATCTTTTTCCTTTGCAATATCTGATTTATTAGCAATAAGAATATAATTTTTATCTTTCAAAAGCTCCAAGACTTCTTTATCTTCATCATCCATACCCTCAGATGCATCATATACAAATAAAACCAAATCAGCCTCATCAAGAGATTGTTTAGAAAACTCTATTCCAATTTTTTCTACCCTTGATATATCTGCCTCTTCCCTTATACCTGCAGTATCAACAAGAGTCACCGGAATTCCTAAATCAAGAGTTTCTCTTAAAACATCCCGTGTTGTACCGGCAATATCTGTAACGATTGCTCTGTCAAGACTCAAAAGAGCATTAAATAGAGAAGATTTTCCGACATTCGGTTTTCCTATTATTGCAACAGAAGCGCCTTCTCTGAAAATATTAGAAGTTTTTGCGCCGGATAAAACATCATCAATTTTTCGAATAATACTCTGAAAAGTTTTAATCAAATATGAATACTCAGGTTCATTCACATCTTCCGGAAAATCAATTCCTGCAGTTATTTTAGATAAAACTTCAAAAATCTCATCCCTAATCTCGTTAATCTTTTCTTTCAAAACTCCTGAAAGATTTTTCATAGATACTTTTGCAAAATCCGAAGTTTTAGAGTGAATAATATCTGCAACTGATTCTGCCTGTGATAAATCCATTCTTTTATTTAAAAACGCACGTTTAGTAAATTCGCCCTTTTCAGCCATTCTTGCGCCGTTTTTCAGAACCAGATTAAGAATATTTTTTACAACATTAACCCCGCCATGACACTGTATTTCAATAACATCTTCACCGGTATAGCTGTTTGGCGAAAAAAACGGAAGAATAACAACTTCATCTACCTTGCTTCCATTATCTAAAATCCAGCCGTGTTTAAATCTTCCCGGCTCAAATTTTGGGTTAGAAAAAATTTTTTCTATAATTCCAAACGCCCTGTCTCCGGAAATCCTTATAATTCCGACTCCGCCTGCACCCATTGGAGTTGCAGGTGCCGCTATAGTATCAAATTCATCCCTAATATTCATAAACTAATTGTAACCCAAAAAAATTCATCATATAATAACTATATGAAAATAAAAGATTTAATAGAAGCAACAGATGCCAAAATTCTAAAAGACATTGACGAAAATCTTGATGTTAAAATCTCGACAGATACCAGAACAATAAAAGCCGGAGATTTTTATCTTCCGCTCAAAGGGGTTTCGTTTGACGGTGAAAAATTTATAGAAGAAGCCCTGAAAAAAGGTGCCGTCGGAGCATTTTCGACCGGTGAAGAAGGAACTCTTCAGGTTAAAGATACACTTGAAGCGTATCTTAAACTCGCAAATTGGAGAAGAAATAAATTAAACCCCAAAGTTGTAGCAATAACCGGCAGTTCCGGAAAAACCACAACAAAAGAACTTGTATCATCTGTCTTAAATGAAAAATTCAAAACATTTAAGACCCCTCTTAATCACAATAACGAAATCGGTCTTTGCCAAACAATATTTGAAATGCCGGAAGATACAGAAGTTTTGGTACTTGAGATGGGAATGAGGGGTTTAGGTGAGATTGAGCTTCTATCTAAATATTCAGAACCGGATATTACAATTATTACTAATGTTGGTACGGCGCATATCGGGCGTTTAGGCTCAAGAGAAAATATTGCAAAAGCAAAATGCGAAATTGTAAAATATCAGCGGGGAAATGTTTTTATCGCACACGATGATGAACTAATAAGAAAAACTGTAGAATTCAGCGGTGAAAAAATTTTTTATTCAATAAACGACGTAAAAATTATTGAACAGACAGCACATTATTCTAAATTTGAGTATCAAGGCCATACGTATGAACTTAACGCAGGAGGGGATTATAACATTGAAAACGCTATAAGTGCCATTAATACCGGACTTAAGCTTAATATAAAACCCGATGAAATCAGCTCAGGTCTAAAAAAATACTCTCCAATAGAGAAACGCTGGGAAACTGTTACATCCGGCGGCTATCAGGTTATTAATGACAGCTACAATGCAAACCCTGAATCAATGAGAGCTTTTATTAATACAATTTTAGGATTTTACAAAAATTATGTAATAATACTAGGCGATATGGGAGAGCTGGGTGATAAGGAAACCGACTTCCACAAAGAATTAGGCGTCTTTATTAATAACGCGCCAAATCTTTCCGAAGATGCAGTTATTTTATCCATCGGCAAGCTTTCAGAATTGATAACTAATGAAATTACAAACTGCAAAGCGATACATTTTAATACAATTGAAGCGGGGATAGAGTATATAAAAAATAATATAAGCAAAAATAAGACTCTATTTTTAAAAGCTTCAAGAAGTATGCAATTTGAAAACATAGTCAGCGGACTAGCAAATTAATTCCTAATATCCTTTCTCCGTAACACAAAACTTTATCAAGGAACTTTGGTATAAATATTATGTACATGCCAACATCGTTACAAAACTTAACCCGAAACCAAGGACATGCAAACATTCTGGGGGCATGGTTTTTCATGATTTAAAACGCCGTAAGCATGCAGGCATGGGGAATTAGCATGGCTCAAAAATCCAAATAGCAATAATTGTGGGGGTTTGCAAATATTTTAAAAAAACTTAACAATAGCCCATAAATGGGTTGTAAATGCTTTCTTAGGCCATATAATAGAAATAGTTGAAGAAATTAGAAATCACAAACAAATAAATATATTGGGAGGAATAAGTGTTTAAGAGTCGTGATATGGGGAGAGCTATTGCTGTAAAAAGATGGACACCTACAGCATTAGAATGTTATAAAAGAGGCTGTGTTTGCGATGGTTGTTTTTACAGCGACTTTTTTAGCGCAACAGCACAAAAATGTCAGATGAAAGCCGCCGTATTAGAGCTTGTCAGAACAATTGGCGCGCCAAATGTTGATATACCGCAAATTATAGAGTAACCTCTTTAAAAATATCCTAAAATGTAGTACAATGGAAAGGTAGTACATTAGGAGGTGTAAATGCATATACACGTAAACGGTAAAAACATTGAAATCACTGACGCAATTAAAGCTTACGTCAAAGAAAAAATCGGAAGGGTAGCTAACCATTACGATCAGATTACCGGAATAGATGTAATTCTATCAGTAATCAAGAATCCTGCTGCTACAGGCAAGCACGTTGCAGAAGTATCCTGCAAAATGAATACCGGTGTAGTACATTGCGAAGAATCAGCTGAATCTATGTATGCAAGTATAGATTTATTAGCAGACAAACTCGCAAGACAGGTTAAAAAGTTCAAAGATAAAGCTTTAACCTCCGGTGGTAAAGAAACAATCAGAAACACTGAAATCCGCGAGGTTGAAGAAGCGGTTGAAAGTTAAAACAATTTAATAAAAATGATTAATGATAAAAAAGTTATAGTAATAATGCCTGCATATAATGCAGAGAAAACTTTAGAAAAAACTTATAATGAGATTTATCAAAATTTCGTCGACGAGATTATTCTTGTCGACGATTTCTCTTCTGATGAAACCAAAGAGATTGCAAAACGCCTCAATATAACAACTATTGTGCACGAAAAAAATAAAGGATATGGAGCGAATCAAAAATCCTGTTATCGAGCAGCCTTAAAAGCCGGAGCTGATATTGTAATCATGCTTCATCCGGATTATCAATACACGCCAAAACTTATACCCGCAATAGCTTCAATGATGGCATTTGACGAGTATGACGCAGTTATTGCCTCAAGAATGCTGGGGAATTCTGCTCTGAAAGGCGGAATGCCCCTCTATAAATACGTTTCAAACAGATTTTTAACAGAATTTGAAAACCTTGTTATCGGGGAAAAATTATCGGAGTATCATACAGGCTTTAGAGGTTTTACGAGAAAGATTTTAGAGAATTTACCGCTTGAAGATTGCAGCGATGATTTCATTTTTGATAACCAGATGCTCGCTTTAATACTTTATAACGGATATAAAATCGGCGAAATATCCTGCCCGACAAAATATTTTGCAGAAGCTTCTTCTATCAATTTCTCACGCTCCTGCAAATACGGACTTGAAGTACTTCTTGTAAGCTTGAAATACAGACTTGCAAAGATGGGTATGGGAATAAAATTGTTTTCAAAAGGCGGTAAGGCTTTAGATACGGAAAAAGAGATTGAGTATTATAATAAAAGGACAGTATGAAGATAGTTTTAGCATCATCAAATGAACATAAAGTAAAAGAAATCAATGAAATAAGTCTTGGAGAGGGTATTGAATTTATACTTCCTCCTTCCGGTTTTGATCCGATAGAAGATGGAAACACATTTGAAGAGAATTCGCTAATCAAAGCAAGAGAAGCCTGGAATCTTTCGAAAACTTGGACATTAGCCGATGATTCAGGTTTGTGCATTGACTCTCTTGGCGGCAAACCTGGTATTCATTCTGCTCGTTATGCCGAAACACCACAAAAACGCATCGAGCGGGTTTTAAAAGAAATGGAAGGAATCGAAAACCGCAAAGCACATTTTGCCTGCTGCATGACACTTATAAACCCGCAAGGAAACGTTGAATTCTCTTATACCGGTATATGCGAAGGCTCAATAACTAAAGAAGCCCGTGGAACAAACGGTTTCGGCTATGACCCGATATTCCTTATAGAAAACTCCACAAAGACAATGGCAGAGTTAAGCGACGATGAGAAAAATCATGTTTCCCACCGATTTAGAGCACTAAGAAAGATTCTTAATTATATCAGCGAATCTCATTTGGCTGAAAACGAGTAAAATTATTCAAATAATTTCCGACAGGAAGCATATTATTTGTCTTATCATACATCTCGCTCGGGCCTAATCCTGCTCTTTCCTGTGCTTCGATTTTTGCATTATACTCGCTGTTTCTTGCATACTGTTTAACTTTTACTTCCTGATAACAGCTAAGCTTTGCATCATTATCTTCCATAGCCCTGCATTCTTCTATGGAACTTTCAAAATCAACTTTTCTTTGATACCAGTAATTAACGGTTTCATTTAATTTACCAAGCCCCTTCGGCTCTTCAACATCAGCATAAGCAGGCGGAGCAAAGTCTTTCCACTCCGGCTCTGTTAGACCTTCTAAAGAAACAACCTCATTTGCAATAACTCCTAGTGGTAATACTAGCGCTAATAATACAAAAAATTTTTTCATCTATCTTAACCCCTTTTTTAGAAATTATACCATCTATAAAGAGTTTTTAGCAAGGAATTATAAAATAAGCGGACGACGAGACTCACTGTGTCTGTTTGCGTGCAGGAAAAGGTGACTAAATGTCACGTTTTCCGTAAAGTTACATAATTAACTTTGAAGACTTCATAAGCAAATAGAGGGAGCGACCGTCGTAAAACGCCAGTTTTACAGACGTCGCGAGGTCAGTCTCGTATATCAAAAAATAAAATTTCAAAATAAGCGGACGACGAGACTCGAACTCGCGACGTCAACCTTGGGAAGGTTGCATTCTACCACTGAATTACATCCGCCTATATAAATTACGCTTTACCTTTACGCTTATAAAAATCTTCAATAAATCCGGTATTGAAATTCCCGCTCATAAATACTTCGTCTTCCACGATTTCTTGATGGAAAGGTATTGTAGTTTTAATACCGGTTACTACATACTCTTTTAAAGCCTGATACATTCTGCGTCTTGCTTCATTCCTGTTTTCACCCCAGCAGATAAGTTTTCCTATCATTGAATCATAGTATGGCGGAATAGAGTATCCCGGATAAACATGAGAATCAACTCTTATGCCAAAACCGCCCGGTGCGAAATAACCGTCAATTTTACCCGGACAAGGCATAAAATCATGTTCCGGATCTTCTGCGTTAATTCTGCATTCGATAGCATGTCCTCTTAAAAGAACATCGTCTTGTGTATAGCCGAGTTTTTTACCTGAAGCAACAAGAATTTGTTCCCTCACAATATCAATCTGCGAAATCATTTCTGTTACACAATGTTCAACCTGAACACGTGTATTCATTTCCATGAAATACCATTTTCCATCATGGTCAAGCAGAAATTCGCAAGTTCCTGCACCTTCATATTTAATAGCTTTCGCAGCTCTTACTGCAGCAGCCCCCATTTCTTTTCTTGTTTTTTCGTCAATAGCGGGAGATGGTGCTTCTTCTAAAAGTTTCTGATGACGTCTCTGGATAGAGCAATCTCTTTCACCCAGGTGAATAACGTTACCAAATGAGTCACCTAAAATTTGAACTTCAATGTGTCTCGGGTTTTCCAGATATTTTTCTGCATAAACCCCGGGATTCCCGAAGAACTTCTCAGCTTCCTGCTGACAAAGGTTCATATTAGTTTCCAATTCATCATCGTTTCTTACTATTCTCATGCCCTTTCCGCCGCCTCCGGCAGTAGCTTTAAGTATAATCGGATATCCGGCTTTATGAGCAAATTCTCTTGCCTGTTCTACACTCTCTAAAATTCCGGTTCCGGGAGTAACAGGAACATCATTCTCTATCATAGTTTTACGAGCAGTAGCCTTATCTCCCATTTTTCTCATAGATTCAGCAGAAGGCCCGATAAATTTGATACCGTGTTTAGTACAAATATCAACAAAATCAGCTCTTTCAGACATAAAGCCGTAACCGGGGTGAATTGCATCACAGCCGGTCATCATTGCAGTAGATATAATTGCAGGAATGTTTAAATAGCTTTGTGCACTCGGTGCAGGGCCTATACAGAAAGAATCAGTCGCTAATCTTACATGAAGAGACTGTGCATCAGCCTGCGAATAAATTGCAACAGTTGGTATTCCAAGCTCACGACAAGCTCTTATAACCCTAACTGCAATTTCGCCTCTATTTGCTATTAAAACTCTTTTAAACATATTCCTATTCCCTGTTATTAATCCTATGCAAAATGACACGCACCAAAACGTGATTAACTAAACATACCTAATCACGATTCACAATTCACGAATCACGATTATTCCACATACATAAGCACCTGGCCATATTCAACCGGGTCGCCGTTTTTAACACAAATTTGAACAACCTTGCCGGCTTGTTCTGATTTGATTTCATTCATCAATTTCATTGCTTCAATAATACAAACAACATCACCGACATTAACATTTGAGCCTACTTCTACAAAAGGATTAGCCTCCGGAGAAGATGCAGCATAAAATGTTCCTACCATAGGAGATGTAATAGCCTTACCTTTAACTTCAGCCTCTTTCTTTTCTGCAGCCGGTGCTTGAACTGCAGCAGGCGCCGGAGCCGGTGCTGCTACAGCCGGTTGATAGCTGACTTCCGGTAAATCTTTTCTGATTGTTATAGCCTGTTCGCCGTCTTCAAGCGAAATTTCAGTAAGGCCGTTATCTGTAATAATTTTAGCTAATTTTTCTATATAATCCGGTTCAAATTTCATTTCTGTCTCCTTTAAACCCTGTCTAAGTATTCGTTGCTTCTTGTATCAACTCTGATTACATCACCGTTTGATACGAAGAACGGAACCTGAACAACAGCACCTGTTTCAAGTGTAGCAGGTTTTGTACCGCCCTGTGCAGTATTTCCTTTTTCAGCCGGCGGGGTATCTACTACTTCAAGCTCAACGTGAGCAGGAATATCAATACCAATTATTCTCTTATCATGCATAAGCACTTGAACCATCATATTTTCTTTAAGGTATTTTTTACCGTCACCGATATGATCTTCCGGAATCTGGAGCTGTTCATAAGTTTCGTTATCCATCATAACGTATTCGTTTCCGTCTTTATATAAGTATTGCATTTCTCTACGGTCAAGCATAGCTTTAGCAACTTTTTCACCGGCTCTGAAAGTTTTTTCAACAACGTTACCTGTTTCTGCATTTTTTAGTTTTGTTCTAACAAAAGCTGCGCCTTTACCCGGTTTTACGTGTAAAAATTCTACAACAGTCCACAAGCCGTTATCTAATTCGAGTGTTAAGCCATTCTTTAAATCGTTTACTGAAATCATACGTACTCCTTAACTATACATAATACTCTTTTTTCTGATATTAACACAAACAAAACCCCGTTGCAAGTTGCCCCTGATTTACAAAAACCACTTGGCTGATTTATAAAAAACTACTTTACATTTTTTTTCTTCATATTAAAATAAAAGAACACCCAAAAATTTACGGGAGGAAGTACATTACCCGAAAGGAATAAAAAAATGATTAGCAATAATCTCGCTTTGCTGTCCCAAAATATAAGAATGGCAGCCAGACTAACAACCCCAAAAAATAATTTTGCAACAAATCCGCAGAGAAATGCGCTTAAGTATCAATTTCAAGCGAAAATTAAACAATCACATGAGAATTTGTTTAACTTTATTAATGATACATATTAATTCATAAGCGTTTGGGCAAACTTAAGCGACTCATCCGTAACCTCACCGCCTGCGAGTTCAGCAACAGCTTTTAGCTTAGCTTCGCCGGACAAGACTGATATATCTACACTTGTGTGCCCGTCTTGAGTTTTCTTAACATAAAAATGCCTATCGGATTTTGATGCTATTATTGCCTGATGAGTAATCATTATTATCTGCATGTATTTAGCAAGTTCTTTAACCTCATCCGCAACAGACTGCGAGGTTTTGCCGGAAATCCCTGTATCTATTTCATCAAAAATTACTGTATCAATATTATCGCTCTGAGCAAAAATCGTCTTAATTGCAAGCATTACACGTGAGATTTCACCGCCTGATGCGACTTTAGCAAGCGGTTTTAAATCTTCTGAAATATTAGTTGAAATCAAAAATTCAACCTTATCGCACCCGCTCTGGTTTAGTTCGCACTTATCAAAATGTATCTCAAATTTGACTTTTGGAAGTTCCAGTTTTTCCAGTTTTTCAACTATCAGAGCAGAAAGAACATCTGCATAATTCTTGCGCTCTTGAGAAATCTCCTCTGCCATTTTTTCAAGCTCTTTGTACAAATTCTCTATGACTTGCTCCAGCTCTTCGATATTCTGTGTAGAAAATTCTATTCCTTCAAGTTCTTTCCTTAGTGCTTCTCCCTGAAGCATTACTTTTTCTAATGTTCCGCCGTACTTGCGCTTAAGCTTGTCCAAAAGAAACAAACGTTCCTGAATAGAGTTAATTCTCTCTTCGTCATTATCAAGAGAGCTTGAATAATCCCTCAAAGATGAGGATACATTCTTCAATATCTCAATTGCTTCAATAAGCTCGCCTTCTGTATCTTCTAAAGAATTGTCCATAGAGGAAGCTTTAGACAAATTCGTCTTAATCTGCAAAAGCGCATCCAGAATCGCCCCGTCATCTCCTGAAATTGACCAATATGAGCTTCCTGTTAAATCCTTAAGCTTCTCGACATTTTCCAAAACCGCAAGCTCGTTATTTAATTCTTCATCCTCTGTTGGAGATGAAAGCTGCGCCTCATCAATCTCGTTTACCTGAAATTTCAAAAAATCTATCTGCTCTTCTGTTTTGTCAGCAGAGCTCCTTAATCCTTCGAGTTTTTCAATCAATCCACGATAACGCGCAAACTCTGCTCTATAATGTTCCAGCATTTCCCCGCAGGTATTTTTTGCATATGAGTCCAAAAGTGCTATATGATATCTTGGCTGTAAAAATGCGTACGTCTGATGCTGGGAATGAACATCAAGAAAAAGCTCCCTGAATTTACGCATAAATTCCTGATTAACAAGACAGCCGTTAACACGCGAACGTGAACCGGTCTGGGTTATTTCGCGAGAAAGAATTATCTCTTCCCCTGAATCATCTATGCCGTATTCCTCAAAAAGTGCTGTTAAATCCTGTTTTTTATTAATAATCGTTACTTCTATCAGTGCTTTATCCGCACCTGTTTTAATAACTTCCCTGCCGGCTTTTGCACCAAATGCTATATCAATGGCATTAATAAGAATACTTTTTCCGGCGCCTGTCTCACCTGTTATTATATTTAATCCTGAAGCTAAATCTAATTCCAGCTCGTCTATTAATATATAGTTCTTGATAAAAATTTTTGATAACATATCCTATTCTTCTTCTTCCAAATCTTCATCTAAATTCGTTTCATCGTCTTCTTCTATCTCAGATAAATCATCTTCTTCATCTTCTTCATATTCCTCTTCCGCGTCCTCTTCATCATCCTCGCCGGAAAATTCTTCGTCTCCGGCTTCCGGAATCTCAGCTTCAGGTTCAATTTCCTCCTCACGGCCGAGCTTTTCTTCTACAAGATGGAATTCTTTTTGGACAGTGTCTTTCTGGAAGGTTAAAGTATATGGATTTTTTAATGCAGATTTTAACGCACTATAATATTCCTCTATCTGGCCGGTAAATTTATATACACGTGCAAGGCAATAGAATAAATCTCCGTTCTCTTCCTTCCCGAGCCTTGTATGCAAAATCTCCAGAATTTCTTCCGCCTCACCCTGTTTAAGACAGATTTTGGTAAGAAGTTTATAAGCCTCTATATCCGATGAATTATATTCGATTGTCTTTAGCAGGTAATTTTTTGCATCATCAATATTGCCGGATTTATATGCAATAGAGCCAAGGTTAAAGTATGCCCAGCTATAATCCGGAGAAATCTCCAGGACTTTTTGATAACTTTCTATCGCAAAATTAGTCAGACCGTTTTCCTGATATATATATCCAAGATAAAAATATGCAAAAATATCTTTCGGATTATTTTCAACCGCTTTTTGAAAATAATCAAGCGCCATATTTTTTTCATCTTTATTAAAGTAACATACCCCGAGGTTAAAATAGCAATTCCCGTCATTTGCATCTGTCTGCAAAACTTTACGAAAACACTCAATCGCCTCATCCCATTCCTTAAGCTCAACCAGCACTTCACCTAAATTATAATAAAAATCTTCCTGCGGAGAAATAGTAATCGCTTTTTTATAAGCAGCCTCCGCCTTAGAAAAATTTTTCAATTTTTCATATACAATACCGAGGTTATAATAAAGTTCCGCATCATCAGGAAAATACTTGATTAAATACCTCAAATTTCCTTCTGCCTCTTCATTAAAACCCTGATTAACAAGCAGAATAGAAAGTTCTCTTCTTGCCTGAAAATTAGAAGGATCTTCTTTTAAAATTTTTTGAAGCGCTTCGATATCATTATCCATAAAATAATTATACCAAAAAGACCTTCTTTTTTCCCATCTAAATAAAGTATAGTTAGTTCTTATATATTATGCTAAAATAATCGTATGAAGCATTTTAAGAAGAGGACGCTTGCCTTAGTTCTGGCTTCAGTAGTAACGGTAGTTGGAGCTTTTGG
>CALUSZ010000075.1 GCA_944323495.1 Candidatus Gastranaerophilales bacterium | reverse complement strand
GCCTGAAAGATTGCCATTACTTCTTTATTAGTATTGTCTTTATCCGTGAAATCCAATTTCTAACCTCTAGCCTTCTATGGCGGACTGCTTGATATCATTAGATAAGCTGTTTAATTTAGAAATTCTTTCTGTATTAGAATTCATTGCCTGTACAAGTGAGTCGGCAATTCCGGTATTCTCTTCATCAATAATATTCAACCTCTCAATAATATCGCTCTGTTTTTTAGCGTTCTGGTTGAGAATATCTAATGAATCTAAAATTTCTTTGATTAAATTAAGCAGAGTTTCTGAATTTGAAGAAACCGCATTAATATCTTTAACTACCGCTTCAATTTCTTTAGACCCTTCTTCCGTTGCCATTACAGTTGAATTGGTAGTAAATTGTATATTGCTTGTAAGAGACGTAATCTTTGTAATAGCCTGTTTAGATTCATCAGCAAGTTTCCTAATCTCGCCTGCAACAACCGCAAAACCCTTGCCGTGTTCTCCTGCACGTGCTGCTTCTACTGCTGCGTTAAGTGCAAGCATATTTGTCTGTTCTGCTATATCATCAACAACACCTATAGTGTTGCCTATTTGCTGTGAATGCTCGGACAATTCAAGAATAAGCTCTGCTATCATTTGGATTTTCTGTCTTAAAACAAGCATTTTATCAGCATTTGCAGCAATAGCGTCATGCTCTTTCTGTGAAAAATTGATAGACTGGCTTAACTGTTTTTCCGTATTTTTTGAAGCCGCTGCAGAATCTTCTGATAAGGACTTAAGTTTTTCTATAAGTGACGAAATGTTTTTCGTATTAGCAGAAAGCGTCTCATATATGCGTTTTTGAGAATTTATAGTATCCATAATCTCACCGGTAGTTTCAGCAAGAGAATCTGATTGAACTGTAAGTGATTTTTTTATTGCCTTCAATATCCACTGTTTTGTAATAAGATGTACTGTAGCATTTAATGCTATAATTACCGTCAAAAATACAAACGTATCGTACGGAGAAACCCCGTTTATTTTTGCGAAAAATAAAAACAAAACACACGCAAATACAAAAGCTACAACATCTATAACACATTTAATATTAAATTTCTGTTTTAATCCAAAGTTCCATTCGTTAAGCACGTCATCTCTCCTATAGTTTTTTTTAAGTATTTATTATATAATCATTTTATACTAAAATTGATAAAATTGGAATACAGGAATATATGGCATCAAAGATTTTATTAGTAGAAGATAGTGATACACAGTTAAAGTTTCTAAAAGACGGGCTTATACAGAACGGATTTGAAGTTGAGACAGCAACAAACGGAGCAGAAGCTTATAAAAAAGTTTTTGAATATGTTCCGGATATCATTGTATCCGATATACTGATGCCGGTAATTGACGGCTACCAGCTTTGCAGAATGATAAAAAACGTCGATGAAACAAAAAAAATCCCCGTAATTCTATTAACGGTTCTGGACAAAAAAATCGACAGTTTCTGGGGCAAAAAAGCGGGGGCACAGCTCTTCCTTTCTAAATCAATTAACATGGACGAACTTGTCAGAAATATTAATGCAACTTTAAGAAGATATCCGCTCACACAGGAGTATAAAACAACTCTTACTTTAAAATCAAAATCTGATAATGTTGCCCAGACAAGACTTAATTCAATTTTAAACGACCTGCTTTTAAAATCCGTATTTGCAAATGAATTCAGAAATTTAAGCGACTTTATGAACTACGAAAGAGTGCTTGTTGAAAAATTGTTCTCTCTCTTGAGTTCTTTTGTAGAATACAGTGTGGCCGGAGTGTTTTTTGCCTCTCCTGATGATTTCGCAGAAAACATTCTATATATTGATACTCTGGGCAAAAATCTGAGCAAGAACCTGCTTTCTGATATACAATATGATTTCTTTAGAAAAATGGAAGAATTCAGAACTTTGAAAAATACCAAATTTGAAGTAGTCAGAATTCTTTTAGGCAAAGAACTTGAGTATCGGTTTACCGATTTGAGATCAAAAATCATTATTCCATTGATTTTTGATAAAAAGCTAATCGGCGGAATCTGCTTCTATACCCGTCAGGATATGGATTATGCATCATTCAGATATTTTGATATTATGATAAGCGAGCTTCTGGCAATATTCAAGATGAAATATCAATATACTGAAAAAGAGTTTATGTCAGTATTAGACGGACTTACAGGGCTCTACAACAGAAGACAGTTTGAAATCAGCTTAGAGCAGGAACATAACCGTACCAAAAGACACCCGTCAGATTTCAGCCTCGCTATACTTGATATTGATTTCTTTAAAAAAGTTAATGATACATACGGACATCAATATGGCGATTATGTCTTAAAAACCGTTGCCGATTTGATGAAAACCGCATTTCGAAAAACTGACCTGCTGTATAGATACGGCGGAGAAGAACTTGTCATGATTATGCCTGAAACCAATATCGAAGGGGCGATTATCCCTGTACAAAGACTTAGAAGAATGGTGGAAGAATACGATTTCGATTATAATAATGTTAAGGCAAAAGTTACAGTAAGTATTGGTTTGACAATGAACTATCCGGAATTCAATACGCCTGCTGATATATTAAAATCTGCAGATGATGCCTTATACAGAGCAAAAGAGAGCGGTAGAAACAGGGTAGTACTTTATGAGCAGCAGTAATTTAATTGAACAGAAAAAAAATACACATCTGTATTTCCAAACAGGTGAAAATAAGTATGCAATAAATTCTGATAATATTCTTGAAATTATGAAACTGCCGGCTTTGGATTACCCGCAGAAACTTCCAAATAACATCGTAGGACTTCTCAAATACAACAACTTCGTTATAAATGTCGTAGATATTCGCTTCTATTTGAATATTGAAGTACCTCAATATTCAACTCATAATGAACTGCTGATAGTTAAAACAGATGAAATAATTTTCGGGATAATAACGGATAAAGTAATAGGAATTCTCCCGTTTGATACCGCACAAATGGATGCCATACCTTTTGTTGATAATAAAATGGTTATTGATTCTCTATATAAGTTCAATCAGGAAACCATATTTATTATAAATATCTATGCCGTTGAAAACCTTTTAAAACAGCATGATAATCGCTGGGCAGACGTTGATATTATGTCATTATTCCCTCAGGACGATGAATCAAAATCAATTATGGCCAAAAGAACATTAGCTATTGCCGACAAATCAAGCCTAAAACTGGCTTCCGGAGAACTGCACGCTAAAAATAAATATATATCATTCAACTTAAATACAGATTCTTACTGCATTGCACTTGATTATGTTAAAGAAGTCCTAAAAGATACATCTATTACCAATGTCCCCGGAATTCCCGATTTTATTGAAGGTATTATGAATCTTCGCGGAGATTATATAACAGTTATTAACCTCAAAAAATTCCTCGGGCTTGATGCCGGAACACAGCCGGAGAAAAAACCCGTTATTATTATTAAATGCAATGAACTTAAACTCGCCCTTTTGATAGATAAAATTAATGAACTTTTTGAATTTCAAGAAAATGACTTATTTGAAGCCGGCGAAGGGTATTTTACAAACGAATTTATATATAACGAAACACTCTATACCGTTCTTAATATAGATAAGATATCTTCAGATAAAAGAATTATTATTACCGATATGTAAATTCAGCAGACTATTGACATCTACATGATGAAAGTGTATATTTAACCTATGAATAATTTTTGCTTAAACAACACATCATCCTCCTCATCATCCAAGTCATCGGCGAGACTTAGATGAAATTTTGATGTGTAGTTTTTATTAAAGTTTTACAAGAGGTCTCGTTTATAACAAATAAACGAGACTTTTTTAGTTCAGAAGGGATAATTCATATGAAAATAACTAATCTAGATTATAATACAACATTCCGTGGCCCGCTTGACGGTACCCTAACGCGTGTACTCCGGGTCTGCGACATGAACGAAATGGTAAATGCAGTCGGGCTTGATGTCGGCGCAATGGTTATCCCCAGAGCATATTACGATACCAAGGCTCGAAACGAATATGCAGGAGCCGAAACTTTTTTTAGAGAAATCAGCGGAACTTTTATTAACTGTCTTTCTGCCGGTATTTTTGCACAGGCAGTGTCAAGTATAGCATCAAAAAATATTATGAAAGACATAAGAATTAATCCCGACAGCTGGTATTCCGAAGATTCGCTTAATACACTCAAATCAGCCTGGAGCGGCAATAAAAAAGAATATGTCGAAAATGTTCTATCAAATCTCTCCGGACGCGACGGGAAAAAAGTGAATAAATTCTCTGAAATTGACTGGAACAATATTGAATGGATAGATGAAACCAGATGGAAAAATATTAACTGGAAAAACAGCAGATTTAATGATATTCAAAACCGGCTGAAAACCAGAGAAGGGTTTATTGATACATTAACAGAATTGATTCAGGATAATCATCTTGATAAAAAAGATAAAAAGAATATTTTTTCAATAATGGAAAAACGTCTTGCAAATGCGCTGGGCGCAGAACGCGATACAGAAATTAATATAAACGGAAATAAATATCAGGCTAAATTAGAAAATATTTTACGCGATACATATGATATGGGAAAAGATATTCTTGGCCGCGAAAACAGCGATAAAATTATTAGAAAAATAAAACGGGTTAATAAAACCAAGGCCTTTGGAGCCATAGCGCTTTCAAGTATTCTGGGACTCACTAATCAATATATTAACCGCAAAATTACAGAAAAACGCACCGGAAAAAAAGGATTTGTCGGAGATGTTGATTTTACTACATCTGCTCATAATGAAACAAAAAAAGATAAAACACTTACGCTAAAAAAACTAGGAGCTTCTGCTCTTATGGCAGGAATGGTATTTTCCGTAATGGGAGTAAAAAACTTTAAACAGTTCGCAAAAAAACTTGAATTTACAGGCCCTATTACAAGCGGAAATGCAATTAAAACAGTTTATGGATTTAATATTATCGGAAGATTTTTAGCTGCCGACAACAGCACAGAGCTTAGAGAATCTATGACAAGAGATTATCTCGGCTTCCTGAATTGGCTTGTATTCGGGGGTTTTGCGGCAAAAGGCGTTGCTAATATACTGGATAAAAAAGGTAAAAATTTATTTAATTATACAAAACAGGGAAAAGGGTTAAAACACTGGCTTAATGATATGAGTTTAAAAACTCACAACGAAATCGCATCAAAAGGAAAAGAATTTGCGAAGAAAAATATGTGGAAAATAAACCTCGCGCAAGCCTCAGGTATCGCATACTCTGCTATTACGCTGGGTATCCTGCTTCCCATGCTTAATGCAAAAATTACAGAGAGAAAAGCAAAGAGAAACGAAATACCTTAAAAGCTTGAATATTTTTCTCTGTTTAAGGTAAAATTAAGGCAAAAGAGAAGGAGAAATTGATTATGATAATGATAGCTGTAGCATTACTTTTGAGTATGGTTTTATGTCTCCTTTTCGGGGTACCTTATATAGATTTTTTGAGAAAAAAAACTATCGGGCAATATATTCTTGACGTTGCGCCGGAAGCTCACGCTAAAAAAGCAGGTACGCCGACAACAGGAGGGGTATTTATAATTACGGCAATCATTATAGCATCTGTTATTACACTTCTTATGGCACAGCAGATGGATAATTCTGCCTGGATAATTATTATAACTTTATTATTTATGGCACTTGCAGGTTTTCAGGATGATTATTTGAAAATAAAAGGACACGAAAATAAGGGTTTGAGCCCGAGAGGAAAATTAATAAGACAAATTCTTATTGCGCTTATTCCGACAGTTTATGCAATGCAAACTTATGGAACGGTAATAACTCTTGGCTCAAAAATGTTTGATTTAGGATTTTTATACCCTGTATTCACTGTATTTGTAGTCACAGGAGCATCAAACGCTTATAACCTCACTGACGGGCTGGACGGGTTGGCCGCTTCTACCGGTATTCCTGCTTTCTTAGCTTGCGGGATTATTGCTTTTGCAGGGGGACACAATGCGGCTGCAATTGTTGCAGCAACCGTTATCGGAGCCCTGATAGGGTTTTTAAAATATAATAAGCCTAAAGCACAGGTATTTATGGGTGATACAGGCTCTCTTGCGCTCGGCGGACTTTTGGGAACTTTAGCTGTTATAGGAAGGTGCGAGCTGTTACTGGCCCTATTTGGCGGAATTTTTGTGATAGAGACTCTTTCTGTAATACTTCAGGTCACAAGTTTTAAACTCACAGGCAGAAGAATTTTCAAGATGTCGCCTATTCACCACCATTTCGAGCTCTGCGGACACTCTGAAATCAGAATTGTTAAAGAATTCACCGTTGTTTCTTTTATTCTTTCCGCAATTGCCGTAGTTTTATATTTTATGCTATAAACACCTTTCTATCGGGTTGACAATATTAGTCCAGAATTATCTGATAAAATTTGTAAACAGCCTTTTAGCTTTACAGAAAAAGCAGGAGTCTTTTTCACGTATTTCTTTTATCTCTGCAAACTGGCAGGCTTCAGGCTGCGGGGTACGCTGGTATTTTACGGCAGGAATACCTAAAAGCATTACATACACAGGTTTATAGCCTGAAGGAATTTCAAGCATATCACAGATTTCCGGGAAGAATTTTAAACTCATTTCCGCAAACCCGCACCAGCAAGTTCCAAGCCCGAGGTGCTGGGCGTATAATTCCAGATAACTTAAGGCTATGATTGGGTCTTCTAATGCGCAGGGTGCTTTAATGGAAGAGGAAGCTACTATCATATGGGGAGCCCCGCGGAAGATTATATCTTTACCTTCTTCAAAACCTTTTTTGTATTTTTCAAATTTATCTACAATCGGAGATAAAGCTTTATAGGAAAGCGCTTTCAAAACATTTTCATTAACCTTGTTTCTTATAATATCCATAGCAGATTTTTTCTCAACAATACTGAAATGAAGCGAGTGAGAATTACAGC
>CALUSZ010000074.1 GCA_944323495.1 Candidatus Gastranaerophilales bacterium | reverse complement strand
CTTATATTCTTTCTAACACACTGGTTCCTGTACTTGTTGACAAGCTTTTGAAACATAAAGAAGTTCTGAATCCAAAATCTATACTTTTTAAGATTAATAACTTTGTAAATACGAATTTTGAAAAATTCAGAAAGGCATATAAGAAATTTCTTGTTCATTCGATTCTTGAAAATCCGAAAAGAGCAGGTATTATATACGGAATAGTTGTTCTGTCTTCTCTTATATTAATTCCTTTTATAGGCGGGAATTTCTTTCCGGAAGTTGACGCCGGACAGATAAGGCTTCACGTTTATGCGCCTCATGGAACAAGGATTGAAGAAACTGCAAGAGAGTTTACAAGAATAGAAAAGACTATAAAAAAAGTTATTCCTCCAGATGAGCTTGAGACAATACTTGATAATATAGGCTTGCCTGCAAGTTCATTAAATCTGGCGTTTATGGACAGCTCACAAATCGGTGTTGGTGACGGTGAAATCCTTATTGCGCTTAAGGAAAATCATAAGCCTACAAAGACCTATGTGAAAAAATTAAGAAAAACTTTGAAAGAAGAATTCCCTGACAGTGTATTTTTCTTCCAAAATGCCGATATGGTAGGTAAGATTCTTAACTTTGGTCTTGCAGCTCCTATAGATATTCAGATTCAGGGTAAGAATATCAAAGATAACTATAAGCTTGCACAAAGAATGCTTGAAGATGTTAAGAAAATAAGAGGTGTAGCGGACGCTCATATTCATCAGATTACTGATGCACCGGAAATTCGTGTTGATGTTGATAAGAGCAGGGCAAGTATCATGAATCTCTCTCAAGAAACAGTATCTCGTAATGTTTTGACAGCCCTAACTTCCAGCGGTCAGGTTGCGCCTAATTATTGGGTAGATCCGGAAAACGGCGTAAACTATACTCTGGCACTTCAAGTTCCTCAATATAAGGTTGATACAGTAAAAAATGTTACTGATATTCCTGTTGCTTATTCTAACAAATCGCCTGTTAGACTTTCAAATGTTGCATCAGTAAGCTCCGGAAAAACTTCTACAGTTGTTAACCACTACGACATACTTCCGGTGTATGACATTTTGATAAACCTTCAAGACAGAGATTTGGCAGGTGTCGCAGCAGATGTTAATAAAGTTGTTAAAAAATACGAAAAGCAGGCGCCGAGAGGAACTTTTATAAATGTTCACGGTCAGGCAAAATCAATGAATTATGTATTTTCATCTCTTCTTGCCGGGCTTATGCTGGCTCTGATTCTTGTGTATTTATTGATTGTAGTAAACTTCCAGTCTTGGAGAAATCCGTTTATTATAATAACGCCGGTTCCTCTGGCATTGTCAGGAATCTTGTGGATGCTGTTTGTATCTGATACAACATTTAGTGTTCAAGCGCTTATGGGCTCTATTATGGCAGTCGGGGTTTCCTGTGCAAACTCTATTCTTGTAATTTCCTTTGCGACAGATAAAATGCGCGAAGGCTTTACGTCTGTTCAGGCTGCAATAATTTCCGGTTATACAAGAATCCGCCCTGTTATAATGACAGCTTCTGCAATGATTCTGGGTATGCTTCCGATGGCTCTCGGAATCGGAGAAGGCGGAGAACAGAATACGCCAATCGGCAGAACCGTAATAGGAGGTCTTTTGTTTGCAACTTTTGCAACACTTGTTATTGTACCTTTACTGTTTGCAATTCTAAATAAAGATAAAGTATATGATAGGATGTAAAATTATGACTAAAAAATTTACTCATAAACAAATAATTATAGCTGTTGTAATAATTCTATTCTTGGTGGGATTGATTCCTAAGGTCGTGAGATATATAACAACTGCGCTGTCGGCAAGAGAAGCCGGCTACACCGCAATTGTCGAAAGCCCTCAAATTACGGAAGGAGAGCCAACACTTGAACTTTCAGGTGAGTTAAAGCCGTTTTTGCAGACAGAACTTTTTTCAAGAATTAATGGGCTTGTAAGCAACAGATTTGTTCAACTCGGAGAGCATGTCAAGAAAGGGCAGATTCTTGCTACAATCGAGACTCCTGATTTGGACGCAGAAGCTGCTGCCGCAAAATCAGCCTTAATCTCTGCTGAAAAAAGATTAATGGAAGCAAAATATAAATATGATTTTGCAAAACAAACAAATGAGCGGTATCAAAAATCGTCGGCTGACGGTGCAATATCAAGACAGGAGTTGGATTCTAAATACAATGATTTTAAAACCGCAGAGATGAATTATTTGGGCGCTCAGGCTGATGTTGATAAGGCAAAAGAAGACTTAAACAGACTGCTTGCTCTTCAGAGTTACAAAGATGTCGTTGCACCATTTGATGGTGTGATTAGTAAATATAATATAGATGCAGGCGCAAATGTTGTCTCAGGCGGCAGCTCAACAAGCACAAGTCTTTTTGAAATTCAGCAGATTGATAAATTCAGGGCAACAATTTATGTTCCGCAAAACTACGTCAGATATATTTATGACGGCCAGCCTGTAGAAGTTTATATTCCGGAGAATCCGAAACAAAAGATTAAAGGGTACATCTCCCAGATTTCAGGCAAACTTGATGATGTATCAAGAACAATGGAGGTTGCGCTTGTAATCCCAAATGACGGAAAATCAGGATTGTACAGCGGACTTTATGTAAAAATGGGTATTGATATAAAAGGTAAAGAAAAAATAATGACAATAAATCCTGCCTGTCTTATAACCTTCACAAAACCTGACCAATACGTTGCACAGGTTCGCCCGGATTCTACCGTTCATTTTATTAAGATAAAACAAGGACGTGATTTGGGTGATAAGATTGAAATCCTTGAGGGGCTTAAAGGTGATGAAAAACTTATTACCAACGTGACAGACGACTTGGAAGAAGGGCAAAAAATTAAATTTAAAATGTAAAATTGAAAGAAATGTTGATTTATGCTATACTCAAATTCGTCATCAGGGGCGTTAGCGCAGTTGACCCTGCCGAGGAAAAGGTGACTAAATGTCACGTTTTCCGAGAGGTAGCCAAGGCGAAGGCCTTGCGCGCTACGCAACTGCTCAAAATTTTACAACTGAATATTATTTGGGGCGTTAGCGCAGTTGGTAGCGCACGACACTGGCAGTGTCGGGGTCAGGGGTTCGAATCCCCTACGCTCCATAATTAGAAGAAGATACCTGAATGGTTTTTATGGATAATAATAAAAATTTAAAGCCTGATAAGATTCTTGTTCGCGGAGCTAAAGTTCATAATCTGAAAAATATAAATGTAGATATTCCGCTTAACAAAATTGTTGGGATTGCAGGGGTATCGGGCTCGGGCAAATCCTCACTTGCGCTCGGTGTGCTTTATGCGGAAGGTTCAAGGCGCTATCTGGAAGCGCTTTCAACTTATACTCGCAGAAGAATGACACAGGCTGCAAAAGCCCAGGTTGATGAAATACTATATGTTCCTGCATCTCTTGCCTTGCATCAGCGTCCCGGTGTTCCAGGAATCCGCAGGACATTTGGCACGGGAACAGAGCTTCTGAACAGCCTGAGACTTATGTATTCGCGTCTTGCTAACCATCGCTGCCCGAATGGTCATTATCTTGAGCCGACACTTCTTGTAGCAGCTGAAAAAGAACTTGTATGTCCTGAATGCGGTGTTCATTTTTATGCACCGGGAGCGGAGGAACTTGCTTTCAACAGTCAGGGAGCTTGTGAACGCTGCGGCGGGGTCGGAACAATTCGTACGGTAGACGAGGCAACTCTTGTGCCGGATGAGTCGCTTACCATTGATGAAGGCGCGGTGCTTCCCTGGAACTCGCTCATGTGGTCTTTGATGACAGATGTTTGCAGAGAAATGGGGGTTAGAACAAATGTTCCGTTCAGAGAGCTTACTAAAGAAGAGAGAGATATTGTATTCCATGGGCCTGCAGTGAAAAAGCATATATTTTATAAAGCAAAAAATACAAATCAGGCCGGAGAAATAGATTTTACGTATTTTAATGCTGTGTATACTGTAGAAAATGCCTTAAAAAAAGTAAAAGATGAAAAAGGTATGAAGCGTGTGGAAAAATTCCTGAAAGAAGATATCTGCCCGGATTGTAAAGGCACCCGGCTTTCTGAGGCTGCAAGGGCGCCTAAGCTTCGCGGTATATCGCTTGATGAAGCTTGCAAAATGACGCTTTCGGAATTGGTAAAATGGGTTGAGGGAGTTCCGGCTTCTCTTCCTGCTGAAATGCGTCCGATGGCAGAGGCAATCTGTGAATCTTTTAATGTAACCGCAAAAAGGCTTATGGACTTAGGGCTCGGTTACCTTTCACTTGACCGTGCCGCGTCGACTCTTTCAACAGGAGAAAGACAGAGAATGCAGCTTGCGCGTTCTGTCAGAAACAGAACAACCGGTGTTTTATACGTGCTGGACGAGCCGTCAATAGGCTTGCATCCTTCTAATATCAAAGGTTTGAATGCTGTTATGCATGATCTTGTTGCTGACGGAAACTCGGTTCTCCTTGTGGATCATGATACCCAGATTTTATCAGAATCGGATTGGATTATAGAAATGGGGCCTGAATCCGGAGCTGACGGCGGTGAGGTTATCACGGAGGGAACTATTCCTGATGTAGTTAAAAATCCTGTATCAAAAATAGGTCCATTTTTAGCAGGAAGCGCGGACACAAATGTCCGCCCGAAAATAAACAGCTCGGAAATTTTTAAAAATGGTGAAATAAAGCTTTCCACGTCATCCATTCACACTGTAAAACCTTTGGATGTTTCAATCCCAAAAGGAAGGCTGACTGTTATTACAGGGGTATCCGGTTCAGGGAAAACAACACTGGTTTTGGAGAGCCTTGTGCCTGCGCTAGAAAATACTATTGCGGGGAAAAAATTACCTGAACATGTTAAAAGTATAAGCGCAGAGGGGATTAAACATGTAAAGCTTATTGATGCTACACCAATCGGGATTAATGTCCGCTCAACAGTTGCAACTTATGCAAATGTTCATGATGAGCTTAGAAAAATCTTTGCAAAAACCCAAGACGCTAAAGCTCTTGGATACAAAGCAGGAGATTTTTCATACAATACCGGTAACCTGCGCTGCCCGACCTGTGACGGAACCGGAAGCATAAGTCTTGATGTTCAGTTTTTGCCGGATGTAGATATTCCTTGTCCTGATTGTAGAGGCTCAAGGTATTCTAAAGAGGCTGCAAGTATAAAATATATTTCAAAATCAAAAGAAGCTTATTCTCTGCCTGAAATTATGGCAATGGATATTAACCATGCAATTAACGCTTGCAAAGATTTAAATGTCGTAAGACAAAGGCTTCAAGTTCTGAAAGACTTAGGGCTTGGGTATTTAACGCTTGGAGAATCAACCCCGAGTTTATCCGGCGGAGAAGCTCAACGTTTGAAGCTCGCATCAGAGATGGGACGCAGACAGGATGATTCTGTTTTTGTTTTTGATGAACCGACAATAGGTCTTCATCCTCTCGATGTCCGCTCTTTACTTGGCGTTTTTCAAAAACTGATTGATAACAATGCGACCGTGATTGTAATTGAACATGATTTAGATGTTATTAAAAACGCTGATTATATTATAGATATGGGGCCGGGAGGCGGAGAAGATGGCGGAACCATAGTTGCAACAGGTTCGCCCGAAGACATCTCCGCTTGTAAAAAGAGCGTTACCGGTATGTTTCTAAAATAACATTCCCTCTCGCCTCAATGTTATTTATTATATTTAACTAAATCAGCCCAGTGACCGTGATGTATGTTGCCATATAAAATTTCTACAAGTCTTGTAAGTTTATAAATATGATCATCTTTTTTACTTAAATTTTTAGCCAAATCACATTCCGCTTTGCTTTTACAATCCTTACATTTGTAATTTGCCAATGCACAATCTTGATTATATCTAGTAAAATAACCGTACTTTTTGACAAAAATTCTCCTTGCAAGGATTAGATTTTTTCTTAATTCCTGCATTGGACGAATGTATCCATTCAAATATCGGTCGAATTCTTTTATAAAAACATTCTCATCTGTAATAGTTAAGCATAAGCGTTTTGTAAAGCCTCGTCTGCAAACATATTTTGGACATGGAACTTCTACCTTTATATTTTTTACAATTGTTCTAATATCAAAATCCCATTTTCCTGACTCATAATCTTTTATCATTCTTTTAAAATAATGCAGGTAACATATTTTGCCAAATTTTTTATAAATCGTATATCTTAATGAAGAAACCATATTACCTCCTTAAAAACAAAAGCCGGGACATTAAGCCCCGACTTTATAATTACTTTCTGTAAAATTTGGGATTATCCGGTTCATAAAATATCCAATCGCAAATATCCCATGAATTGTGATGTTTTTTATACTCACAATATTGACCAATATCTTCGTTAGTTCTGCGGATAATTCTGTTAAATCTTATTTTGTTCTTTTTATCTGCAGCTGCCTGAATATATGGTCGTTTTCTGCTTCTGCTCATATTGAGCCTCCTTTCTTCTTTTACTAGAAGAAAGGTCTTTTTTTGCCAATTTTAAGTTGAATATTCATAATTTACCTCTTTTATTTTTTATTTAATATTATGATATAATTCAAGAAAATCAAGTATTTTTATATTAATAAGCTTCAGTCGCGTATTCTTGATTATTATCGGGAATATCCGGACTAACTCGCTTTCGCTCGTGTCGTCCGTCCGCAAATCCGCTCGAACTCTAACATGAGTGTAAAGCAACATCTTAGATGATTATTTGTAACAGAGAAAATGAGTATTTAATAAATTAAGATTCTACTTCATCTTTGTCTCGTTAGGATTTAATTCATTCGAAGATAAGATGTTTTGATTAGCTTGATTACCCAAAGGTGGTGTTGTAATTCGCCAATAATTTTAAGAAAAACGACAAGAAAAATTGAGAAAAATGTTAATCTTTTATTAATAAAAATAAATAAAGTCTGTATTTGAACTATAATAATAAAATAGGTAGCGGGATGGAATATAAAGAGTTTTTAAATATATTTAAATTAAAAGGGCAACATTTTATGTGGTTTCTTGGTGCAGGAACTTCTGTTTCTGCGGGAGTTCCTTCTGCCTCAAATTTAATAGATCAATTCAAATTAAATATATTTTGTAAAAATACCAGTTCAAATCCGAAACTATACTACGATTTGTCTAATCCAATAGCAAGACAATCTTTACAAAATTATTTTATTGAAAATAAAATAGTTCCTAATCCTGACGAGAATGAGTATGCATATTATTTTGAAAAAGCATATCCATTAGAAGAACTCAGACAACAAGTAATCGAAAAGGTTGTAAAAGGTCGTTCTCCATCATACGGTCAAGAAATATTAGCTTCACTGATGAAACTGAACCTTTGCCGAATAGTTTGGACAACAAACTTTGATAAGCTAATAGAAAATGCGGCTTCAAAATTGTATAATACTACAGATGAACTTACTGTTTCAACATTAGATAGCAATAATATAGCTAGAGATGCTATAAATAATGAGAAATGGCCCTTATTAATTAAATTGCACGGAGATTTTCAATCAAAAAAAATTAAAAATACAAATAGCGAATTAGAGAAGCAGGATACAGAATATCGTAAATTATTAATAGAACAATGCCAACGATATGGATTAATAGTTGCAGGATATAGTGGTCGAGATGAGTCCATTATGAGTTCTTTCCGTGAAGCATTGGAGAATGGAAATGCATTCCCACATGGATTATTATGGTTAATGAGAGCAGGAGAAGAACCTTGTAGCAAATTGAAAAATCTAATATTTAGAGCAAAAGAATTAAATGTTAATGCTGAAATTATTAATATACAAAATTTTGATGAAGTAATGGGGGATATATTAAAGCAAATTGAAAATATACCAGATGATATTATAAAATACTTAAATACGAAAATGCCCAAAGCCACATTTCCACCATTACCAAGCAAAGGGAAGAATTTCCCCGTTTTAAGAATGAACGCATTACCAATTCTTGAATATCCTTTAAATTGTAAATTAATAGATTGTGAGATTGGTGGATTTGAAGAAATTCAAAAAGCGATTAAAAAAGCAAATACCAATATCGTTGCTATGCGAAAAAAAGAAGGTGTGATAGCCTTTGGACAATTAAATGAATTACAAAAAACTTTTTCAACTTATAAATTAAAAAGTATAGTTGATTACACTTTAAATCAAGAATTATTGCTAGAAGGGAAACAAGAATTAAATTTATTGTATAAACTGTTAATTAAATGTCTTGAACAAGATTTACCGATTATCGGGAAGTATCGTGGTCGTAGTCATTACATAATACTTGATAAAAATAAAATAAACCCTCAAAAATTTGCTAATTGGCAAAGAGGACAATATCAATTTGCAGAATATTGTTATGGTAAAATTCCAAATACAAATATTGAATGGGTTCAAGCTTTAAAAATATCGGCAGAATTTAGATTTGAGCAATTATGGTTAATATTAGAACCTAAAATATGGGTAGAACCTAAAGAATATGATGAAAATATTACAAACAAAATTAAAACATTTATTAATTCCAAATATTCAAATAGAATGAATAGTGTAAGTAACCTATTTTTAGATAAGTGGATAAATTTATTAATTGGTAAAAATAAAAACAAAGAGTTAATGCTATTTCAATCGTCTGAAAAAGACATATCTCCTAAATTTATTGTTAATGGAACTACGGCATATAGTAGAGGTGGTGAATAATGACTAATCACTCTCATTTAATTGCATATCAAAATATTCCTGAACCATTATTAACATTTAACCCAGAAAGAGATGATTGTATCAGTATACATCCATTAAAAGGATTAATTGAATATGGTCCATATAATCAAAAACTTATTGGGAATGCTTTCCCTATAATTAGAGTTGCTACGATGGGTCCAAAAGGAACTCATAAAATAATATCGGAATTAATAAATCAACTAAAAAGTAGACAAACACCACAAGAAAGAAAAGAATATCTTATAGATTTTCCAGGATTTAAAAATGTTTTTAAAAGAGATATTGAGATAAACGCAGAAATAAATATTGAAATATCGCAAGAACAAGAAACCATAGTTTTAAATGCCGATAAGCCATATAAAAAATTAGCTGATTTGTTTACGCAATTAATATCTAAAATTGCAAATAATAAATATGATTTTGATATCTTATATGTGTATTTACCACAAAATTGGTATCCAACATTTGAATGCAAGGCTGATGAAGATTTTGATCTGCATGATTATATAAAAGCTTTGTGTGTCGGCTATGGTATACCAACTCAAATCATCAGAGAAAATAAATCATTGCAGTATCCTTGCCAATGCAGTGTAATGTGGCATTTAGGGATTGCTACATATAGTAAAATAACTGGTGTTCCTTGGAAATTAGCACAAATGTCTCCAGATACGGCTTATATTGGTATGAGTTATGCATTAAGAAATAATAGAGAAAAATCCAAATTCGTCACGTGTTGTAGTCAAGTTTTTGATGCTGAGGGTTCAGGCATGGAATTTGTTGCTTATGAAACAAGTGATTTTAGATTAGAATCGAGAGATAATCCATATTTATCAAAAGATGAAATAAGAAGAGTAATGTCTCGCTGTCTGTCAATATACCAAGAAAGGAATGCAGGTAAACCTCCAAAAAATATTGTAATTCATAAATCAACAGAGTTTAAGGAAGAGGAAGTAGATGGGTGCTATGATGCATTAAAAGTTTGCAGTGATATTGAACTCGTGCAAATTCAACAAAATGTACATTGGAAAGCAATTAAAGTAGATGGGAACAATGATATTGCAGGATATCCTGTAAATAGGGGTACAACTTTAAGATTAGATAATGATTTGCTTTTATGGACACAGGGAAATGTGGATATATCACAGAGGGGTAGACATTTTTACAAAGAAGGACGAGGAATTCCTGAACCAATTTTACTTAAAAGATTTGCAGGACACAATTCCTGGTATGATAGTGCACATAGTATTTTAGGATTAAGTAAAATGAATTGGAATAGTGATAGTTTGTACGATAGACTGCCTGTAACTCTTGAATTCGCTCAAAAATTAGCACGAACAATAAAACGAATGCCTAATTTAGAAGCCAAACCATATCAATATAGATTTTTTATGTAGTAAAGGTCTAAAATATTA
>CALUSZ010000073.1 GCA_944323495.1 Candidatus Gastranaerophilales bacterium | reverse complement strand
GATAATTCTTTATGTGCCTGCAGAGTCACCATAACGTCTGCGGTTGCGCTTCTCATATTGGTTAATTTTTTAGTCTTGCATATATTGACCACAATATCCTGCGGTCTGTTGCCTTCTCCGATTATCATACCTCTGTAGACTTTTGTCTTAGGTGTAACAAAAAATACACCCCTGTCTTCAAATTGAGCCAAAGCGTATGGTATTGCCTCACCCTGCTCATGTGCAAGAATAGAGCCGCTTCTCTGTTTCGGAATATCACCTGCGTATGGTTTATATTCATCAAATGTATGATACATAATCCCCTCGCCGCGGGTCATACGGATAAATTCAGAACGGAAACCGATTAGACCTCTTGCCGGAATTGAAAATTTCATATTTGTTCTTCCATTTGCATTCTGCATCTCAAGCATTGTTGCTTTCCTTCCTGAAAGCCTGTCAATACAAGAGCCTGCATATTCTTCCGGAACATCTACGAGTAAATCTTCAAAAGGTTCATACTGTTCGCCATTAACCTCTTTATAGATAACCTCCGGCTTAGATACCTGAAATTCATAACCTTCACGTCTCATAGTTTCAATTAAGATTCCAAGATGCAGCTCGCCCCTGCCGCTCACTCTAAAACAATCGGTAGAATCTGTATCCTCAACCTTTAAACTTACATTCTTTTCCAACTCATCATAAAGCCGTTTTCTCAATTGTCTTGAAGTAACAAATTTACCCTCCTGACCGGCAAATGGACTGTCATTTACTGAAAAATTCATCTGCAATGTAGGCTCATCTACCTTAATCAGCGGCAACGCTTCAAGATGATTAGGGTCACACAGAGTTTCTCCGATATGAATATCAGAGAACCCTGCAATACCTACGATATCTCCGGCTTCTGCCTCTTCAATTTCGACACGTCCTAAATCTTTAAAACCAAAAAGTTTTGTAATCTTTCCTCTTATAACTTCCCCGCCTGAATTAATCCAGGCAACCTGATCTTGAGAATGAACAACCCCGTTTACAATACGCCCGATTACGATTCTACCAACATACTCGTTATAATCAAGAGTTGTTGCTCTAAACTGGAACGGTTTTGTACTGTCTCCGGAAGGCTCCTGAATGTTTTCTAAAATACAATCCAAAAGCGGGGTTACATCTTTTCTTTCATCGTCAAGATGTTTAATTGCAAAACCATTTAAACTGCTTGCATAAATATAAGGAAAATCTATTAAATCCTCTCTGTCCGTTAACTCTGTAAATAAATCAAAAACCTTATCTAAAGTTCCGTCAGGATCTGCAGCCGGCTTATCAATTTTATTTATAACAACAATAATTTTAATACCTAATTCCAATGCCTTAGAAAGAACAAATCTTGTCTGCGGCATAGGCCCTTCAGCCGCATCAACAATTAATAATGCTCCGTCTACCATACCTAAAACCCGCTCTACCTCGCCGCCAAAATCAGCGTGGCCCGGGGTGTCTACAACATTTATTTTTACACCTTTATAATCAATAGAAATATTTTTAGACAGAATCGTAATTCCGCGTTCTCTTTCCAAATCATTGCTGTCCAGAACTCTTTCCTGCACCTGCTGGTTATCTCTGAATACACCGCTTTGTTTAAGCATACAATCAACAAGCGTAGTTTTGCCGTGGTCTACGTGTGCTATTATTGCTATATTTCTAATATTTTTTGCCATTATCTTAATCCCTATTTATGCGTCTAGTGTCATTTATACACTTATATTGTAAAATACAAAAAATAAAATTACAACAGCAGTGTACACCATTGGTGTACACTGCTGTCAAGTTTATTATAATGTTTATTATTTTTGAATATCTTTAACAGATAAAGCGATTCTGTGTTCTTTCGGAGTGAATTTCTTAATTAGAACATCAACTTCTGAACCTACTTTGAACATATTGAACGGATTAACATTCTCATCAGACATTTCAGAAACCGGAAGCAATGCTTCTACGCCGGGGAAGATATTAATAAATGCGCCAAATGTAGTTACTTTATTAACAGTTCCTTTTACGATTTGTCCTTCTTCAAACTGGCCCTCGATTTGCTGCCATGGATTTTCACCCATTCTCTTTAGAGATAATGAAATTCTCTTTAATTCGTGGTCAATCTTGATAATCTTAACTTCGATAGTATCACCTAAAGTTAAAACATCAGAAGGGTGTTTAATTCTCTGCCAAGAAATTTCAGAAATAGGAAGAAGTCCGTCAATACCGTTGATATCAACAAATGCGCCAAAGTCTGTAATTCTTACTACATTACCTGATACAATCTGGTCTTCTTCAAGAGAAGAAAGAACGTTATCAACAACCTGATCTCTCTGTTCTGCAACAGCTTGTCTTTGAGAGAGGATAAGCTTGTTTTTCTTAGGATCAGCTTCAAGAACTTTTACTTCAATTTTCTGATCGATAAGTCCGTCAAACGGAGTTCCTGTTCTTAATTGAGATGACGGAATAAATCCTTTTAAGTCTGCAACATCAACCAATACACCGCCTTTAACTGTTGATACAACTTTTGCAAGAATTGTATCGCCTTGAATTTTAGCGTCATTTAATTGTGCCCAAGCTTGAGCAAATGCAATTCTCTTGAGAGATAACTGCATAGGATCGTCATTGTTTTCTTCTTTCAATACATAGAATTCTCTTGTATCTCCGATTTCCAATTCTTCTGAATCACTTGAAAGTTCTTTATTTGATAAGAATGCTTCCATTTTTGCACCCTTAACGCTTACAAGATAACCTTCTGATTCTTTTTTAATAACTGTACCTTCTACGATATCAGCCACTGTGTTAGATTTAGCAAAGCTTTCTTCTAACAGCATTTCAAATTCGTCACG
>CALUSZ010000072.1 GCA_944323495.1 Candidatus Gastranaerophilales bacterium | reverse complement strand
CAGCAAACAGCGACCGGTAATGCAATAACTGCTAATTATGGCTCATCAGTTGTCGGGCATGCTGGTGCTGATATGAGAGGTGAATTTATAGATATAACTATGCCTGTCGGTACCAATACATATAGTCAGCTTCAAGACGGACAAGATGAATATATAGAAGGTGATATTTATATAAGTGAAACCCCCATTTCCGGCAGTGAATTAATTGAACAAGGTGAAGATCCGGATGATTATATGACTCTGGATGGGGAGGGATATAAACCTGTTGACTCCTTTGATGAAGGTGCGACTTACTATAAAAGAGTTCCAAAATCCGAATATGACGCGGCAGAAGATAAAACAGCATATAGTCATTTACGTGAGAATACTGTAGAGGACGCCATACAAATTGATGCTAATGATTTGAATAATTACTACATTCAAATTGGAGAAGATGTCGTACAATTAACTCAAAATTCTCCATACGTGGAATTAGATAAAGAAACCGGCAAATATACAATTAAAGATGCTGGCGATAATGCTAAATATTTCAAAGCTTCTGCTGGCGGAGGGGATACTCTTCGCAATCCAGATGACGGAGCTTTAACTATAGGAGGAAAAGTTGCCTATACGTTTGATCAAGCAATAAAAGAATTTGGTGATGAATTTGACTGGGAATCTTATAGGGAGGCTATAAGAAATACCTATGGTGCAGATGATGAAAGTATAGATGAGAATGATTTCTATGTATTTGTAGTTACAAGTGAAACCGGTGTGCGTTCTATACAATTTGCATTACAGGATGATGTTAACAGTCCTGATGGTTTTGCGCAGACCTATTCTTTTACTGCAAATGGTAAATATACCGTATCGGATCCTGTAGATCAATGTAAATTAGAATTTGATACTCAAGGTCGTATTACAAAAATAAGTATTCCTACTAAAGATTCTGCAACTGGAGAGATTGTATCTTATAGAGACATTGATTTAACTGCGACAACTGTTACTGATGAAGCTGCATATCAGGATGCATATAATCAATATGAATATGCACAGTATGAATATGATAAAAAGCAGCAGGAAATAAACGCAAAAACTTCAATAATTCAAGCAGAAGATAGAAACCTTGAATTAAAGCTTCAGCGACTTGATAATGAAAGAACACAGATTACAACAGAAATAGAAGCTGTTGATAAGGTTATCAATGATAACATTGAAGCTTCTTATAAAACATTCTCAGGTTAATATACCCTGTTAAGGGATAATATACAGTCGAAAATGATCGAGAGCCCCGAAGAGGGGCTCTCGATTTAGCCATGTTTTAAAAAGGTCCTTTAGTTTAGGAGCAATGAACAAATATAAACATCCTTATTTATAGAGTTATTAACCCCTTTTAGACATGGTAAGAGACTGTTGAATCTTCAGGAATAGGATTATCAAGAGCAAAAGTACTGTCTTGTTCATTTTTTAATTCACTTAGTATTTCCTGTGCTTTTGCAAGAGACACCCCGTACTCGTCAGCAATATCTTGTGCTGTTTTAGTTGCGGACATTCCATCCTGTCTTAACTCATTAAGTATTTCGCTTGATGATTTGCTGCTTGTAGCTGTTGTACTGGTAGCCTCTGTTGTAGATGCTGAAGCAGTAGTTGTTTCACTTGTAGAGCTTTGCATAATACTTGTAAATACAGAACCTGAAAATGATGTGCTGATTCCTTCTGTAATATTAACCTCCTCTCGTGTTTAATTTTAAACACATGCACATTTTATATTTGTTTTTTCTTTCTGTCAATTCTGTGTTAGAATAAATACATAATTTGGAGGAGAAATATGAGAGCTGATGGTAGAGGTAATAGTGAATTAAGACCAATAAAATTCACCCATGGGTTTACTAAACACGCTTTAGGGTCTGTTTTGACGGAATTTGGAGATACGAGGGTTATAGTAACAGCATCTGTAGAGTTAAAGAAGCCTAAGTGGATGGCTGATGAGGATAATAGAGGGTGGGTGACTGCTGAGTATTCATTGCTTCCGGCCTCTACTAATACAAGATGTAAGAGAGAAAGAGAAAAAGTCTCAGGCAGAACGCAGGAAATACAGAGGCTGATTGGAAGAGCTCTGAGAGCTTGTGTTGATTTAGAGAAAATGTCAGGGATGACGATAACTATTGATGCTGATGTTATACAGGCCGATGGTGGGACAAGAACTGCGAGTATTTGCGGCGGATATCTTGCTTTGAAAGATGCTGTTGATAAGCTTTTAGAATCAGGAGATTTAAAAGAAAATCCTATTATTGAACCTGTGGGTGCGATTTCTATTGGTATTGTTGATGGTGATATCAAATTAGATTTAAATTATGAGGAAGATTCTCACGCGCAGGTGGATTCCAATGTTGTACTTACTAAAAGCGGTAAAATCGTAGATTTTCAGACAACATCCGAGGGTGAACCATATGAATTTGAACGTATGCTTGAGTTGTTTAACATTGCAAAAACAGGAATTGATAAAATAATTGGGATGTATTAATTTCTTGACGCGGGTTTTTGTTACTTGTACACTAATATAAGAATGTGTGGAGAGATATAAATGGAAGATAACTCTTTGAAGAAATTTACGACAGCAAAATTCCTAAGTTTTGCCCTTGGGTTTTTTGGCTTGCAATTTGCCTGGCAGATGAGGATTATTTTATCAGGGCCGGTTACTGAAGATTTGGGTGCAGATCCTTTTATTTTTGGGCTAATTTGGCTTGCTGGACCTTTTACCGGCATGGTTGTACAGCCTGTAATTGGGGCTTTAAGTGATAAAACGACTTCTCCTTTTGGCAGAAGGAGACCATATCTATTAGGCGGGGCTTTACTCTCGGCTGTTGCTTTGTGGGCTTTACCGAATTCTGAGCTAATTACTAATCAGTTAAGTGCTTTTTTGCATATTAAATTCCCAGAGGTTGCGGCTTTGTTATTTGCTGCTGTAATGATTTGGATTCTGGATGCGTGTGTAAATATTGCTCAGGGTCCATATAGGGCGCTTGTGCCGGATGTTGTTCCTCCGGAACAGCATTCAATTGCAAATTCATATATTAGTCTGGCAATTGGATTAGGGTCTGTTTTTGCTGCTGGTACGGCTCCTTTTTTAAAGTGGGCGTTTAATTGTCAAATGTCTATAAATGCGCAGTTTATAATGGCTGCTTTAGCATTTGCACTGGGCATGTTGTGGACTTGTATGACAATTAAAGAGAGAAAGATTGAGGTTCCTAAAGAGGAAACTAAGGAACGGTTTAGTATTGTAAAATCTTTGAAGGAGTTTTTTGCGCTTTCGCCTGAAGTTGGAAAAATTTGCTGGATGCAGTTTTTCACTTGGATTGGGACAATGTGTTTGATGATTAATTTCACGCAGTATTGTGTCCACACTATATTTGCTGTACCGGATTTGTCTGATGTATCAGAAATTGTGAAAGCAAGTTATGACGGCTTGGTGCTTAATGCAACAAATTTTTCGTCAACTTGCTTTGCTATATTTAATTTAGTATGTTTTATTGTGGCTATTCCGATTGGGGTGTTGTCAGTAAAGTATGGTAATAAGAAGGTGCATATTTTATCAATGCTTTCAATGGCAGCAGCTTATTTAGGTATGGCATTTTGTTTTAATGTCAAAGTAGTAGCTTTATTAATGGCAATTGCAGGTATTGGCTGGGCAAGTATATGTGCTCTTCCTTTTGCGATGCTCTCTCAATACATAAAACCCGGTACAGAAGGGTCTGTTATGGGAATATTTAATATCTTTATTGCAGGACCGCAAGTATTTGTATGTACTCTTGTTTCCTGGATTATTAACAAATGCTCGTTTAATGTAATTGGCGGAGTTAATTACCACTGGGAATATACTTTTCTAATCGGTGCCGGGTGCTTAATATTGGCATCTGTAATTGCATCAAGAGTTAAGGATAAAACTGTAGAAGGATAATAGCGATGTGTGCTGATAAAAAAAGAGGAAGGGTTTTACTTATGTATCCTCCTTCTCCGGTTATTAACCGTGAGGACCGGTGTCAGCAGCCAACAAAGGAATTGCTTGTTATTCCTCCGCTGCCGCCGACGGACTTAATGTATCTTGCAAGTATTGCTGAGAGTTGCGGATATGAAGCTAAAATAAAGGATTATAGTCAGGGCGGAGATTTTATAAAGGATTTAAGAGAGTTTAATCCGGATTATATTGTTGCTAATATCGCTACGCCGACTTTTCAAACGGATATGGCGGCTTTAAAACAGGCTAAAGAAATTCTAAAATCTGTATGTATTATTGTTAAGGGTGCTCCTTTTATAACATACAATACGAATGCAATATATGAGAATCCTTTTCTTGACTATGTAATTATAGGAGAAGCAGAATTTACTCTTAGGGATATTCTAAACGGTCTGCCTGATGAAGAGATTTTGGGTATTTGTTACAGAGCTAATTTTCAAGCTGAAAAAAACGAAAAGCGTCCTTTTATTGAGGACTTGGATTTACTGCCTTTTCCTGCTCGGCATTTAGTAGATAATTCCATTTACAGGAGACCGGATAATGGCAAGGTGCAAGCAGTAATAAAGGTTGCAAGAGGATGCCCTTATCATTGTTTTTTCTGTCTTGCGACACCTGTTTCCGGGGCAAAAGTAAGATTGCGTTCGGCGGAAAATATAATTGCTGAAATTAGAGAGTGTGTTGAAAAATATAATATTAGGAATTTTGTTTTTTGGTCTGATATTTTTAATTTTGACAGAGATTGGACATTAAATTTATGTAAAAAAATTATAGAGAGCGGACTTAAGATTACTTGGTCATCTAATACAAGAGCTGATACTATGGATGATGAGATGGCTTCTTTGATGTATAAGTCAGGATGCAGGTTGGTGAGCATTGGAGTTGAAAGTGGTTCGCAAAGAATGCTAAATAATATAGGAAAAAGAATTACTCTTGATGATATAAGAAATACTGTTAAAATTTTAAAGAAAAATAAGATAAAGATTTATAATTATTTTGTCATAGGCCTTCCTTGGGAGACAGAGGAGACCGTTGAGGAAACGATTAAGTTTGCAATAGAGCTTGACAGTAATTTTATAAGTTTTTATACCGCAACACCTCTTCCGGGAACAAAGTTTTTTGCATATGCAATGGTAAATAAACTTGTTGAAGGTAATATGGATTTTAGGAGTGCTTATTATCAGCCGGTGGTTAAATCTCGCGAGCTGAGCAAAGAACGTATATTTGAGCTGCATAAACAGGCTGTAAAACGCTTTTATCTGCGCCCTAAATTTATATTAAAAACCCTGCTTTCGTTGAGAAGTTTTGTGGAGTTAAAGAACTATATAAAGGCAGGTCTAAGCCTTATTTTACATTAAGTATAATCATCAGGATTACCGGAATAATCCGGAATAATTCCTGCAGTTTCGTCAGTTTGCTCAGGCACTTCTTCATAATCTCTCAATGATTCTCTATAAGCTAGAGCACGTTTATTAAGTTCATCCATTGCCATAGGCCCTGTGAGAACTTCTAATACTTCACCGTTGGTATCATATATTTTCAATCTTGGTATCTCGACTCCGGAAGGGGTTTTAAATCCCATCAAAGAGATTTTTCCATATTCGCCAAAACCGTCTTTTATTTCATAGTAAATTTCTTTAAGATTTTCATTCTCAAGACATGAAAGAGCTACATTATTAGAAGTTTCTCTTTGAATCCAATCCTGAACAGTTTGAGTTTCTTCCATCAACTCAAGCAGTTGTTCTTTTGATGCACGTATCCTTCTAAACAAAGGATCTCCGCCGCGTCCAATTGCACTGGGGCCGCTTTCGCGTGGAGCATGGATTCTATAATTAGCTTCGTCTATAATCTTACCTTGTCCAGCAGCATTTGGCTCTGGAATGTTTTGTTGACTTTGATTTTTTTCAATTCTGAAATTTTCGGACATAGTCTTACTCCTTATATTTGTGTTTACGGCATATTTTCCAAAAACTTTAATGTTTTCGGGAAAAACTTTACAAAGATTTACAAAAAGAGTATGATTTTATTATGCTTCCAAAAGAAAACAGATTAAAAAAGAGGAGTGCATTTGCAGCAACCTATAAAACTGGTAAATCTTTTCACAGAGACGGGATTACTCTGTTTTGCGGCCGTGAAAAAATATATGATATGCCGACAAAGGCGGGTTTTGTTGTGAGCAAAAGAATTCATAAACGTGCTGTAAAAAGAAACCGTATAAAAAGACTTATGAGAGAAAGCTATAGGCTCATTTTGAAAAATAGTAACTTTTCGCCTAAATACATGTCACTTGTGTTTACTGCTTCAGCAAGACTGCTCGGTAAAAATTTTTCTGAAATAGATAGTGCAATGAAACAGCTGGTGTCTTTAATATGATAGATGGAATAATTACACCTAAGATACGTGATATTGATTATCTAGCTCCCTCTGCTCCGTATCCGGCAATACCATCAGGGCTAACCGTACATCAAAGTACGTTGTACCGGTATTCAATCCCGACTGACGAACAGCCAACTTTAACTATTCTTGATTATATTCCTGACTATAACGGAAATTTTATAAAACCCGGGCATTATGAGCTTGCATTATCAGATGACAGGGAATTTTTGTATCTGATAGAATCTCATGATCTTGTGGCAGTAATTCCTGTTTTTAAACTTGCAGAAAATAAAAAGGAACTTGATAAATATTATAAAAGTACCAGGGAGTTGACCGGGGATGAAAAGGCGGAGTTAAGAAAGAAGAAAAGGAAAGAAAAGTTCCAAAAAATAATAGATGCAAAATATGCAAAGACTGGAGCAACGCCTCCTAAGGAATATGAGCATATGGAAGCATCTATAGAGTATGTTAAAGAGGGCGGGTACTATCTTATAATGTATGAAAAAGGGTTTCTTAGAGCCTGGGGGGCGATAAAAATAAAACAGTAATACTTGTTTTAAGTTAGAATTTTTAATATAATTATACTAATATGATGGGGATTAAAAAAGACAGAAATACTCTCTATGTAACTCACAGCGCAGAACTTCTGGTCTGGCTTGTTGTATTATTGATTATTATTTCAATCTCAAGCGTGGTTTATATAAAAAAACAGAAAAGCGCTAATGATTATAATATATATATGCAGGATGTTGATGGCTTAATAGTCGGTTCCCCTGTCAGAATGATGGGCATTGAGGTTGGTCATGTTACAAAAATTAAGCCCACTAATGAAGAAGTGTATATAAAATTTGTTATAACGGATGAAAATATAACAATTCCGCAGGGTACAGTCGCAACAGTGGAGTTTAGCGGGATGGCAGGTTCAAAGTCTCTTGAGCTTTACCTTCCTGATGGTACAGAATATATAGATAAAACTACTCCTATATTAACGGTTAATCCTCCTAAGAGACTTCATGATGCAATTGGTCTCTTAAATGATATGTTTGATAAATTAAATTCAATTATTTATACAGGTTCTTCTTTTGGAGCAAAGATAAAATTTCTTGATGTAAAACCTAAGGGTGATGAAAATATAGAAGAATTCTTAAATTACTCTAATAAATTATTAGATGATGCAAATAAAAAGGCAGAAGATTTTGGCAAAAAGATAAATGGAGCTGTGGAAGATGGAAAATCATAATTTGAAAATTATTTCAAACCCGATTGTTAATCAGAGTTTATGCACAATGCGTAATAAGAATACGGATACACAGGGTGTACGGCTAGCGGCAAGAAAATTAACAAGAATTCTTTTGTATGAAGCAACAAAGAATCTTCCTCAAAAAGAGATAGAGATAGAAACGCCTGTAGCAAAATGTAAAACACAGACAATAAATGACGAAATAACAATAATTATTTCTCCGATTTTACGTGCAGGGCTCATTTTTACGGATGAAGCTGTAGATATACTTCCGCAGGCTGCAATTAGACATATAGGGATGTATCGGGATGAAAAAACTTTAAAACCTGTATGGTACTATAATAAAGTCCCTATGCCGGTTGACAATCCTGAAAAATACTATGTATATATAACCGATCCTATGCTTGCAACCGGTAATTCTTTGTGTGAAGCAATAAAGCTTTATGTAGAAAAGGGGATTCCTGAAAAAAATATATGCTGTGTATGCATGATTTCCGCTCCGGAGGGGATTAATGCCGTTTTTAGCCAGTTCCCGAATATAACACTTATTGTCGCTGCTGTTGACAAGGCCTTAAATGAACGCGGTTACATTATTCCAGGCATGGGAGATGCAGGGGATAGGATTTTTAATACATAAAAATTTACAAAAATTTTTATGATTGGAAAATACATTAGAGCTTTTTTTCAAAATAGTATTATTATATAAATATGAGCAAAGATATACTAACACAAAGAGAAAAAGAAATATTGGATTTATTAATCAAAGGCTATAGTAATCATAAGATTGCAAAACAGCTTGTTATATCAATCCATACAGTAAAAGCTCATATAGAGAGCATATACAGAAAATTTGGCGTGCATAATAAAGTTCAAGCGGCTATATACGCAGTGTACAATCATATTATTGATATAGATATGGTCTAAAATTTTCCTGCAAATTTAATTTCTTGAGGATTATAGCACTGTATATAAGTAACCGCCTCCTTGGGCGTATTTGCAATATAGTATAATTCACGCGTGCTTTCTTTTGCGAAGTTAAGTTTTATTATATCTTCAAAAAAATTAATAAGACTGTTATAAAATCCGTCTGTATTGAGAAGTATTATAGGTTTTCTGTTGTATCCCAGTTGTTTTTGTACAATCATTTCAGAGATTTCCTCCAGAGTACCAAATCCTCCTGCAAGGGCTATAACAGCATCTGATATCTCATCCATCTTAGCTTTTCTCTCCCTCATACCGGATGTCAGTATAAAGTCATCACAATCTTCCGGATTTCCTACCCCAAAATCTTTTAATTTTTGAGGCATAACTCCGCATATTTTTCCTCCGTTTGTTTTTACAGATGAAGCACAAGCATACATCAAGCCCAGCCTGCTTCCTCCATAGACAATATTCATTCCTGCTTGGCCGAGAAGCTTTCCAAGTTCAGAAGCGTCTTTATAGAAACATTCTTTTAAGTTATTAGACGAGGAGGCAAATACACAAACATTTTTTATCATTCAAAACTGCCTCCGATGAGATAATAGTTAGAACAGCAGAGCCCTGTCCCATCTTTTGAGCACTCTTGCTTTTGGATATTTACCGGTTCATTTTTACAAAATGGTTCGAACCTGTCAGAATATATGTTAAAGCCAAAAACATCTTTTCCCCAGACATTAGGCTTAGATGCACCATTTACGTCATACATAAGAAGCCCTTGTAAATCTTCCTGAGGTTTGTCGAAAAATTTAACCGCAAGTACTGCATTATTAGTCGTATTCCGGTAAGTGCTGAATCTATAAGTACTATTAGGAAATGTTCCGTTTAAGAATGTTATTTTATATGGTTCGGCCTCTCCTGTTATTTCATCTTCCAGAACAGAATTAAATTTATCTCTAAAATCAATTTTGTCATCTTGAGTATTTACAGAATAAAAGATATTAGAGAAATCAGTTTGTACATTCCTCCATCTTGAAGTATTCTTTGCTTGTACAGTATCGTCTAGAGATAAAGGTGCAACCAAAAAAGCTACAATCAAAAATATTACAAATAAAATCGAAACTTCTATTATTGTAAATGCTCTTTTCATAATTAACCTGCTTATCCTCTGGCCAAATCCAGATGTTTTTTTTCATTAATAAGAGAATCATAAATCCATTCAGGAACAAAGTTTTTTCCAAGAATGATTTGTCCATTCATGATATTCGGAGCGTGGAAATCAGACCCTCCGGTAACGATTAATCCGAGATTTTCTGCCATAGTAGAGAAATATTCAACAATGGCAGGAGAATGTTTTCTATGGTAAGCTTCAATCCCGCGTAAACCACAGTTCATCAAGTCTTTAATAAGTTTTTCCGCAATATCAATATCATAAGGGTGTGCAATTACAGGCACTCCTCCTGAATCATAGATTACTTCGACAGCATCAAACGGGGATACGGTTTTTCTCTCCACATAAACAGGCGAAGCTCTATGTATATACTTGCTGTAAGCTTCCATAACATTGCTTGTTCCGCCGGCATTAGTTATTGCCTTTGCAATGTGCGGACGCCCGATACTTCCGCCTTCAGCTACCATATTTTTCACATCATCAAAAGCTATTTTTATACCTTCCTTCTTGGCTAAAAGGTGCAAAATTTCTTTTGTTTGTTTTATACGCGCCTGCTGTTGTATTTTCAGCATATTTTTAAAATCACTCTTTGTTACATCAGGAAAATATCCTAAAATATGCACTTCATAATCCTTATAAAGCGTGTTGACTTCTATCCCAGGGATTATTTTAAAATCAACTTCTTTAGTTTTTAAATACTCAACGGCTTTATCATAAGAAAGCACATTGTCGTGGTCTGTAAGCGATATAACCTGCAGGCCCGCTTCCAGAGCTAAATCGACAATTTTTTCCGGAGAAAAAACGCCGTCAGAATAATAGGTGTGTATATGAAAATCTCCTTTCATTCCACGCCTCCTCTATCATCCGTCGTCTTCAACGTTGACCTCGCTTTCATTTTTACTGTTATCTACTTTTAAATTAATTCTTTGGATATGTGTTGCTTTGGTTCTATCAAACAGAACTTCAACACCGTTAATTTGCGCAATATTTGATTGTGCAATTTCATATCTTTCCGGCAGACTGGTGGATAGTCTTCTAAGAGAAGTTATAAATTCCATCCCGATAACACTGTCTTCTACTCCGCAAAAACCTGCATCTGTAATATAAGCCATGCCGTCATAAATTTTCTCATCAGCAGTTTGAACATGCGTGTGTGTGCCAAAAAAAGCTTTAATCAGAGCGTTTTCTTTTGTATTAAATTCTTTTGCCAAAAACTTTGCAAAACAGATTTTTTCTGCGGTAGCTTCTGCATGAAAGTCAATAATTATATGCTCAGCTCCTTCATTTTTTAGTTTTAGAATCTCTGATTTTACAACTTCCCATTGTGAGTCAATAGGCGGCATAAATACCCTTCCTAATGCATTTATAACACCAATTTTTTGACCTTTAACCTCAAAAACTCTTCCGCCTTTGCCTCTTGTGCCGGAGGGATAATTGACAGGCCTTAAAAGATTTTCTGCAGTGTCAATATATTCATATATGTCTTTTTTATCCCATATATGATTTCCTGATGTTAAGCAGTTTATACCGGCATTAGATAATTCTTCGTAATTTTTCTTAGTAAGTCCAAAACCATGAGAAGCATTTTCAATATTTGCAATTACAAAATCAGGCTTGTCTTTTAAAGACGCAAGATAATTTTTAACAGCACTCCTGCCCGCTCTGCCTGTTATATCACCAAAAAATACTATTTTTATAATATCAGAATTACCACTCATAATTTTTATATAAAGGAGGAATTCCAATTCCTCCTTTTAACCTATCTACTTAGCAATTTCAGTTGTCCTGAATTCTCTAACTACTGTAACTTTTATTTGTCCAGGATAATCAAGTTCATCTTCAATTTTCTTTGCAATATCTCTTGCAAGTTTTTGTGACGCTAAGTCATCAAACATTTCAGACTGAACTATAACCCTGACTTCACGTCCGGCCTGAACTGCGAATGATTGCTTAATCCCTTCATATCCGTTCACGATTTCTTCAATTTTTTGCAAGCGCTTGATGTAGATTTCTAAAGTATCACGTCTTGCACCAGGACGTCCTGCAGAAATAGCATCAGCAAGTTTTACAAGAACTGCTTCTATTGTATTTGCAGTAACATCGTCGTGATGAGCTTCAATTGCATGAATAACTTCCGGCTTTTCACCGTATCTTGAAGCTAATTCAACCCCGAGTTGTATATGTGTGCCTTCTTGTGTCTGGTCAACTGCTTTTCCTATATCATGCAAAAGTCCGGCTCTTTTGGCAACATAAACATTTGCTCCGAGTTCTGCAGCCAGCATACCTGCAATATGTCCGACTTCAAGAGAGTGTTTTAGGACATTTTGTCCATAGCTTGTTCTATAATAAAGCCGTCCGAGATTTTTTATAAGCTCTTTGTTTAAGCCCATTATTCCCATTTCAAGAGCGGCATTTTCACCCTCTTTCATAATTTTCTTTTCGACTTCTTCTCTAGATTTCTCAACAGTTTCTTCAATCCTTACCGGGTGAATCCGCCCGTCTTGAATAAGTTTTTCTAACGCTATTTTAGCAATTTCTCTTCTTACAGGGTCAAAAGCTGATAAAACAACAGCTTCCGGAGTATCATCAATAATTAAATCTACACCTGTTAATGTTTCTAAAGTTCTGATATTACGTCCTTCACGTCCGATTATTCGTCCTTTCATTTCATCATTCGGAAGAGATACTACAGAAACAGTAGATTCTACAACTTGTTCCATCATGCATCTTTGCATAGTGGTTGTTAAAATTTCTTTTGATTTTTCAAGTGCATCTTCTCTTATTTTAGCCTCGTTTTCCCTGATTAATTGCATTTGTTCCTGTGCTAAATCACTTTTTAACTGTTCAAGAAGCATTCTTTTAGCATCTTCAGTAGACATTCCTGCAATTCTTTCAAGTTCAACAGTCTGTTTTTGTACGATTTCAGCCAGAAAATCTTCTTTTTCTATCAGTTGATCTTTCATTCTATCCAGCTCTAATTCTTTATCAGAAATTTCCTGAATCTTATCTTCAAGCTGGTCCTCACGTTTTGAAAGTTTAGATTCTATTGCAGCAAATTCACGTCTGCGTTCTCTTTCATCTTCGTTTAATTGTTCTCTTTCAGTCTGCAGTGCTTCTTTTGCCTTAATCAAAGCTTCTTTCTGCATAATAGACTCTTTATCCTGCAAATCTTTTTTTGCCTGTTCAGATTGAAGTATAAGGTTTTTATACTTAACTCTCTGCACAACAATCACTGCAATTAGTATAACCAATACAACTATTGCAACGGTTAATAATGCATTCATTTAGCACCTTT
>CALUSZ010000071.1 GCA_944323495.1 Candidatus Gastranaerophilales bacterium | reverse complement strand
TTAACTCAAAAGATATTTCAGGATGAACAAGTGCAAGCGATTGAAGAAGTTCATTTATATAAGCAAACTCAGTTTTAGGTGATTTTAAGAACTTTAGTCTTGCAGGAAGATTGTAAAATAAATCCCTGATTTCCATAATCGTTCCCACAGCACATCCCGTTTGTGCCTTTTTGACTTCGGAATTTTCACACTCAACTTTTGTTCCGTAATCAAAATCCGCTGTTCTTGTAATACAGGTAAGTCTGGAAATAGAGATAATACTTGCTAACGCTTCGCCGCGAAATCCCATTGTTTTAACCGCATACAAATCTTCTCCGGTAGAAATTTTGCTTGTTGCATGCTTTGAAAACGCAAGCATAATATCATCCGGATGAATTCCGGAACCATTGTCTGCCACACGAATATTTCTGCACTCGTTTGATATTTCAATACTTATTTTTGAAGCATCCGCATCAATTGAATTCTCAACCAGCTCTTTTACAACCGAATACGGTCTTTCAATTACTTCCCCCGCTGCTATCTGATTTATTACATTTTTTTATAACTTAACTATCCTTTTCATTGTAATTATTATAACAAAAAATATTGTGATATAATAGCAATGTAGGGAGAAATATAAAATGGCAAAAGGTAAAAAAATTAAGGTAGCATTCCCGCATATGGGTACAATCTCAATTGCCTGGGCGGCAGGACTTAGAAAAATCGGCGTAGAACCTTATGTTCCACCATATACTAATAAAAAAACATTATCATACGGGACAAAAAACTCTCCTGAAGCTGTCTGTCTGCCGTATAAGCTGATTTTAGGCAATTTTATTGAAGCAATTGAAGGCGGAGCGGATTATGTTGCAATGATTACATCACCCGGAATTTGCAGACTCGGAGAATATGGTACGAATATACATAATACGCTTAAAGATTTGGGATATAAAGCTAATTATATTGAATTATCACTTTATGACGGAATTAAAGGGCTATATAAATTCCTTAAAGAAATTTCGGGTAAAAATGACCCGATATTGATTTTAAGAGCAATAAATATCACTATGCGAAAGATTTTTGCGCTTGATGATTTAGATAGAGCTCTCTCGTATTACCGCGCAAGAGAAATTAAAACCGGCGAGGCTGAAAAGAATTACAAAAAAGCAATCAGATTAATAGACAAAGCAGATTCGACCAGAGATTTGCATAAGGCTTACGAGCTTGCTTTAAAAGAAATCGAAAAAACCGAAATTGATACAAACCGCGAGGTTTTAAAAGTTGATATTACCGGAGAAATTTTTCTTGTAAATGACGAATTTTCTAACCAGAATATAGAACGCGAGCTTGGAAAAATGGGTGTTGAGACAAGAAGAAGCTTAACTGTCGGGAGTTTCTTAAAGGACGCAATTATTCCAAAAGCATTCAGACCTCCGGAAACGCACCTTCAGAGAGCAGAGCGAATGGCTAAACCTTATCTTATGAGAGATATCGGGGGTGACGCTCTGGAATGTGTTTCGGATGTAGTTTTTGCAGATGAACACGGCACTGACGGAATTATCCATATATCACCTTTTACCTGTATGCCGGAAATAATGTCGCAGAATATTTTCCCGACTATGAGAGGGGAACATGAAATTCCGCTTTTAACTCTGGTTATGGATGAGCAGACAGGAAAAGCGGGATATATTACAAGACTTGAAGCTTTTGTCGACTTGATGAGACGTAAGAAAAGAGCTAAAGCCGGTAAAAATAAAACAAGAATCTAAAAATTGAATAGCTCTCTTGCATTTTTGTAAAGAAGCTTATTCAGTAATTCTTCGTCTTTAAAATATTCCAAAATCTTAACTTTAAACAAGTTAAGATTTTTATTATATAATTCAACTCTCTGATTAACCTCCCCGCCGACAGGAGCGTCAGAAGCCCACATTATACGGTTAGTAAAGTCACCTTTTGAAGTATTTTTTAATGCTTCAATAAGTTCAATTGCAACATCTATCCCCACCCATGATAAATCAGCATACAAAACTGCGTTTTCTTTTTCTATGGATTCAACCATAATATCTATTGCAATTTTTTGCTGCTCAAAAGGAGAAGTAGAAAGATGTCCGAGGATTATCGGCACATCCGGAAATTGTTTTGCTTTCTCATATATTAGAAGCGGAGATGAATACTTCGATTTGATATGTCCTGAATGATATAGACAAGGTTTTTTAAATTCTCTTGCAAGTTCCAAATACTTATCATATTTTTCAGAAGTTGCAGGAAGTTTAGTAAACTCCGGGTGAAATTTTAATCCGACAATATCAGAATATTCTTTTAAAAGGTACTTAATCACATGGTTATCTTGTGTTCTCTCTGCCTGACACACAACTAAAGGCTTTATCTGCCTGTATTTTTGCGCAGCTTTAAGCATATCCATATTAGCTTCTAATTCGTCTTTTCCTGTATAACTATCAATCGCCTCAAGATTAGAACAAATCCCTATATTATCCCCAATAATTTCAAGCAGAAATTCAGGCGAAAAATTCCCCCAAAAAGCGTTTCCAATATGTACATGAGCATCAATTACCATAATTTCCTTTTCTATATAATGCAATATTAACAGCAGATAAAAAAATATACAAGCAGATTATGATATAATAAAACTTAATATGACTAAAAGAATAAATCTATATAGAGCAATAATTATATTAATCATTGGTTTGGGATGTATGTTAAGACTTTTTTTGTATTTACAAAATAGGTCTTTTATATTTGATGAGACAGCGCTGGCATTAAATGTTATTCAAAAACATTATACTGATTTAACAGGAAGTTTATTGTATGTGCAAGCCGCACCTCCTTTTTTCCTGCTAATTTCTAAAGTAATATCTAGTATTTTTGCCAGTTGTAATGTATATTTTCAAGATTTAGCACTAAGATTCTTACCGTTGCTAATGGGAATTTTAAGTATATTTGTTTTTTATAAATATTTAAAAGTAATTTTTAAAGCAAAAAAAGAACCAATTATAATATCATTGTTTTTATTAAGTTTTAATATAACTGCAATAGAATATTGTGCCCGTTTTAAGCAATACACCCTAGAACTTTTTATTTCTATTATATTAATGCATATTTTTTATAATATTATTTTTAAAAAGAAACAGTTTTTTTATTATCTTCCACTTATTTTAATAGCTCCTTGGTTTTCTTTGTCATCAGGTATTATAATACTTTCAAACATAATTATTCTTACATTTTTAAAACGCAAGATAATCAAGCCGCTTTTAACGTTTTTATTTTTTGATGGAATATTATATTATTTTTTATATCTTAAAAGTAATTTAGCATATAACCGCCCGGGAATGGAAAATTTTTGGAGTCATTTTTACGGTTTTTTTTCATTTGCTCATCCAACAAGATTATTAATACGTATTGGAGAGTTCTTTACCCTGAATAAAATTGGAGCATTGTTAATAGGCTTAATAATATTGGCGTTATTTATTAGATATTTTCTTTCAAAAGAAAATATTGTGTATAAAACTTATTATACTTTGCCTTTTATAATAACTATACTACTTTCCTCTATGCATTTATATCTCATAATTCCAAGGTTAATGTTGTTTCTATTTCCTCTTATCACAATAATCATTAGTAAATTTTCTGGGGAAATAGCTATTTTACTTAAAATTTGTCTCTGTATATTTAGTATATCGTTTTCAACCTGCTATGTCGCAAATATACCAGAACTAACCCTAAACTCAAGAGAAACTATTCTTAATACAATTCAAAATCTAGACAAAAATGATATCATTATAATTGACGATATTCCAACTTGGAAATATTATTCATTATCATATAATTTGAAAAACAAAATAATAGAACTTCCATATCTTTGTAAAGATAACCTTGAACGATGCTTTAATGACATATCAAAATTTTCAAATACAAATTACCATTTATTAGTAGATATTAAAGTAAATGATCTCAAGCAATAGAATCTTATTTACAGAATTCCTTTTGTAATAGCTTCAAGGATTTTTTTAACACGCACTATTTCTATACCCTTAATATCCTCTTGAATTTCATTAGAGGCAGGAATAATAATACGTTTAAAACCTAATTTTTGCGCCTCATTAATCCTTTTTTCAATATTATTCACCGCTCTTATTTCACCGGAAAGCCCAATTTCCCCAATAATTGCAGTTGAAGAATCGAATACAACATCTCTTACACAAGTTACAATTGCAAGTGCAATACCTAAGTCTGCAGCCGGCTCCG
>CALUSZ010000070.1 GCA_944323495.1 Candidatus Gastranaerophilales bacterium | reverse complement strand
CTTATTCGGAAAGACTCAAAAGAGCACACGAAAAAACAGGATTAGACGAAGCAGTAACTACAGGTATTGGCGATATTATGGGGCACAAAATCGCAGCTGCTGTTATGGATTTTGACTATATGGGCGGTTCAATGGGAAGCGTTGTGGGTGAGAAAGTTACAAGAATTATGGAAAAAGCTCTTGAACTTAAGCTCCCGATGCTTGCGATAACTTCATCCGGCGGAGCCAGAATGCAGGAAAGCGCTTTGAGCTTAATGCAAATGGCTAAAACTTCCTGCGCTGTCGGAAGATTAGATGAAGCAGGATTATTATACATTAACCTTCTTACCGAACCGACTTTCGGAGGCATTACCGCAAGCTTCGGAACTCTGGGAGATATTATTATTGCTGAACAAGGCGCTAGAATAGGGTTTGCGGGAAGAAGAGTTATTGAACAAACTATCAGACAAAAATTGCCTGACGATTTTCAGACAGCTGAATACCTTCTGAAATTCGGACAGGTGGATATAGTATCTAAGAGGAAGAATTTGAGAAAAACAATCGCTAATATTTTAGATATGCACGGAGTATAAAAAGATATGGCAACAGTTTTAGACTTTGAAAAACCAATCGTTGAAATACAGAAAAAAATAGATGAACTAAAAAAAATGAGCGAAGAATCCGGTATGGATTTGGACAAGCAAATCGAAAACTTTGAACGTCAAGCTCAAGATTATAAAAAGGAGTTATATTCGAAATTGAAACCATCACAAAAATTACAAATCGCAAGGCACCCTGAACGCCCGAAATTTCTTGATTATGTGAATCTTATCTGTGATGAATTCATAGAACTTCACGGCGACAGAGAAGGTATGGACGACAGAGCCATAATCGGAGGTTTGGCTAAGATTGGCGGACGCCCGCTTATGATAATAGGTATTCAAAAAGGAAAAACTACAAAAGAAAATCTTGAATACAATTTTGGTATGCCGCAGCCTCAAGGTTATAGAAAGGCTCTCAGGTTATTCAAACACGCAAACAAATTTAACCTGCCAATCGTAACTCTAATTGATACACCAGGTGCTTATCCGGGTATTAAAGCAGAAGAAACAGGACAGGGAGCAGCTATTGCTGTTAATTTAATGGAAATGTCAAAGCTCAATGTTCCGATTGTTGCAATAATAACAGGCGAAGGCTGCAGCGGCGGTGCTTTAGGACTTGCGGTTGCAGATAGAGTAATGATGCTTGAACACGCATATTATACAGTAATCTCTCCGGAAGGGTGCGCATCAATTCTATGGCGTGATGCCTCCAGATTTGCTGATGCTGCAGAAGCTTTAAAGATTACTTCTAAAGACTTGCTGGAGCTGGGTATTATTGATGAAGAAATTCCTGAACCTCTGGGAGGGGCTCATACTGATTACAATGCGGTTTCTGAAAGTATGAAAAATGCTGTCGTTAAAGCACTGAATGAACTCTCTGCTAAATCTGCAGAAGAATTAAGAAACGAAAGATATAACAAATTCCGCACTATGGGAAGATTTGTGGAATAAGTAAATACATTGATTTATTTACGATTTTTTGCTAAAATTAGCCTGTACATTGAAAAATGCAGGCTAAAGATTTTAGATTATTATTTTCGCTGACGAAAGGAGGTTAAAATGATAATCAAAATCAGCGAAAAAGAACTATTACTAATATTAGTAATAGTTCTTACACTCAAAGTCCTTTATTAGGACACGGGTGAGGGTATCAGCGCTACCCTTGCCTGTATTTCTATTGTAACATATTTTTCTGATTCTTCAACCCGATAAGGAGACAAAATGAATAATTATTACGAATTAAGAATATCTATAAACCCGGAAATAGAAGATATAGTATCAGATATTTGCTTTTCTAATTTTGACTGCGAAGGCGTAGTTTTGGCAGAAGAAGCATATAAAGATTTGGAAATGACATCAACCACAAGAGGTACTCTGCGGGTTTTCCTTACAGAGTTGAATAATAATCCTATTGAAATTTTAAAAACAGAACGTGAATTATTAAAAGAACGCGGTTTTACAGATGAAGATTTAGGAAGCTGGGAGGTTACTCTTGATGAAAAAGAGAATCAGGATTGGTCTAAAAAATGGAAAGAAAAATGGACAGTAACTCGAGTTTCTGACAAAATTTCAGTCGTTCCAAGCTGGCTTGAATATGAACCTAAAGAAGGAGAAGTCACAATAACCCTCGACCCTGGCTGTGCGTTTGGAACCGGAACTCACCAGACAACGCAACTCTGTATGAAAGCTATCGAAAAATACATGCATAAAGGCGATACTATGGCAGATATCGGCACAGGCTCCGGTATTTTAGCAATTTGTGCGATGAAATTTGGCGCTCAATCCGCATACGGATGCGATAATGACGAAACCGTTATTGATGTGTGCAGAAAAAATGCAGAAATTAATAATGTAAAATGCTCTTTCGAACTTAATACTGCTGATAAAATTAATGAAAAATATGATTTTATCTGTGCAAATATTCTTCATAATATTTTGGCAGAAATTATGGGTGATTTAAAAAATATTATGAAAGATAATGGAAAAATTGTATTGAGCGGAATTTTAGACGAGAAAAAAAATATTGTTCTGGAAGCTTTAAAAAAACACAATTTAAAGCTTATCGAAACAACTAATCAGGACCAATGGACAGCATTAATTGCAGAAAAATAGACTAATATTCAAGAAATGTTTTACCTCTTATACTTCTTTTTCTCTCCAGCATTGCAATGCTCTCAAGAAAAAAGTTATTAAGAACATCAATCTCTTTATCCGCATCCGTCCGGCTTCCATTGAATGAATTGTATAAAAGATTAACCTCTTTTTCATATCTGTCAACAATTTTTTTGACTTTATCTCCATATGGATTTTTCAGCAGTTTTCGACTATTTCGTCCAAAATCTTTTCCGGCCTTTCCCATTTTACCAAAATTAACACTATTAAAAGATTGTATTTGCATAATTTTACCTCTTAGATAATCTAAATCATCTAAAAATAAATTTTGTTATCTAATAAAAATTTTTACAAAACTTAAACAAAAAAACCGCAGTTATAAATAAACTGCGGTTTATAATATACCAACCTCTACACAAATTATTTACGTAAGAAATCCGGAATTTGAATATCCGAAAAAGATGACATTGTAGGAGCCTTAGGCTGCTGTGAGTTATTAAACGCACCTGAGAAAAATTCAGCAGCGCTGATTGAACGACTTTCAACTTTTTCTTCAATCGGCATTTGAGACTTAAGCTCAAAACCTGTAGCAATAACAGTAATCTGAATTTCACCTTGAATATTATCATCAACAACAGCACCAATGATAACTCTAGCATCATCAAGAACTGCATCATTAATAATATTAGTAGCATCAGTAACCTCGTGTAATGTCATATCCGGTCCGCCCGTAATATTAACAATAACGCCGGAAGCACCATTGATAGAAGTTTCAAGAAGCTGTGAATTGATAGCAATCTTAGCTGCTTCAATAGCTCTTCCTTCTCCTGTACCGCGTCCGATACCCATCAGAGCAGAGCCTGAAGCTGCCATTACACTCTTAACATCAGCAAAGTCAACGTTAATCAATCCAGGAATTGTAATTATATCAGAGATACCCTGAACACCTCTCAAGAGAACTTCATCAACTACAATGAATGATTCCTGAAGAGATACTCTTCTATCAACTACGTCTAATAATTTATCATTCGGAATAACAATCAAAGCGTCAACAGATTCTCTGAGTTTTTCTAAGCCCTGCTGAGCCTGATTAGCTCTTCTTTTACCTTCAA
>CALUSZ010000069.1 GCA_944323495.1 Candidatus Gastranaerophilales bacterium | reverse complement strand
TTTTCCCATCTAAATAAAGTATAGTTAGTTCTTATATATTATGCTAAAATAATCGTATGAAGCATTTTAAGAAGAGGACGCTTGCCTTAGTTCTGGCTTCAGTAGTAACGGTAGTTGGAGCTTTTGGCGCAGAGAATTTCAAAAACAGCCTGATGTCGCTTAAGTTTGAAAACAGCAGCTCAGGCGGTGTCAGTATGACTCTTCTTACTAAAAGAAATTATGAAACAACCATTACTCCGGTAAAAAAAGATGCTGTAACTTATGTCATAATGCTTCCTGAAACCAACAGCCAAATGCCTTCCAGTCCTGAGTTATCAGGAAATATAGAAAGTGTTGACGTTAGGACAATGCCCTATACAACAAACAGTAAGGGCTATACAAAAATAACAATTAAAACACTTCCAAATACTCTGTTAAGTGCCAAAAAAGCCTTATATATTCCTGAAAAAACTCCGCCTGCAGAAAAAACAGAGCCTGCTCCCGCACCACGGCCGATAGCTGAAACTCCAACGCCAATAGAACCGCCGTTTGATATGCCGGTACAAAACAACAGAGATAACCGCAGAAACAATTCAATATATTCCAGCAGCGGAGTTAGCCAAACAAACCCTGTGGACATAAAAGAAAGCGTACGGCAGTTTGAGCCGGCAAAACCCAAGCCGGAAGTACAGAATACAACACCGCCTGCTGAGCCAAAAGAAATAACACCGGCACAAACAGCACAGCCGCTGCCGAATTATGAAAATTCTAACAGCACTGAAGTAATACTGCTTATAATGGGAATTCTGCTTGTTATTATTACCTGTGCTTATCTTTTCATTAGAACCAAAAATAAAATGGCTGAAATTTTAGGCGAGCAAATGGAGTTTGATATAAGCGATGAGGCGTCTAAAAAAGCTAAAGAAAAAGAAAAGGAAAAAGAAAAGAAGAAAAAAATAAAAACTACAATTAAAAAGCTTGACAAAATGTACACAAAACCGGTTAAAATGCCTCTTGAGCAGTTAACAACACCGGAAGAGACTCCAAAATCTGATACTAATCCTACCGAGGCTGAAAATGTTGTTGTTGATTTAGACGAACTATTTCAAGAAAAAATCAAACAGGATACTGCAGGACCGGAAACAGAAGCACAGGAAGAGGGGAAAGAAGAAGAAAACAGCGCATTAGAAGATTTTCTTAGCGCCTTTTCATTCACGGATGATGAGGTCGTAGAGGAAGAAGAAGCTTTATATAATGAAGAACTTTTCAACAAATTTATTAATGATGAAAATTTAAAATTTTCTCAATCCGACATCGAAAAAATTGATGCCCTATTAAATTCAGAAATAAGTGATGATACCTTAAAAAATATAAGTCAATTTGCAGTTACCAACCCGATAGAAAAGAAACCTTCCAGGACAGAAATTCTTGAAAATTTTGTTACCGCATATACAATCAACCAGAATATCACTTTCACAAAAGATGATATCGATGCTTTAAATAAGTTAATGAGCGTTGAATTAGATAATGATTTTATTACAGATTTGCGTACAAACCCGCACCGTCTGGAAGAGATGCAGAAAGAATTTGAAAAACAAAAATCAAAACCGCACAAGACTTCGGAACTTCTTACTTTAAATGTAAAAGATATGCTTCCGGATTTATCAGAAGCTTTGAAAAAACAGGGCGGACGAAAAATCGAATCAGAAGTAAAACCACAAGTCGTTTATTACAGCGAAGGATATGATGTAAGCACAATCTCACTAAAAGACCAGCTTCCTGACTTATCTATAGAGATTAATAATGCTGATGCTTACAAATCAAGACCTTCTGATGAAATTCAGCTTGCGGAAACCGGTTATGAAGTTGCAAAAATGTCGGTATCAAATGAACTTCCGGACTTAGAAGATATGCTTAAAAACCCGGATAAATATGATTCCCCCAAAGAAGATACTTTCCAGGCTGATGAAGAAACGCTTTTGAAGAATATAACCAACGTTACATTCAAGCCTTTCTATGACGGAAGTGAAAAAATCGAAATTATAAATGAGTTTGATGATTCAAATGCACCGACGGTTTCCGATATGCAGGAAGAGTTCAGCCAGTTCGATGAAGGATTTGAAATTATTCGGGATGAAGAAGAAATTCCGCAGGAAGAAGAACGAGAAATCAATGACTTTGAATCGTTATATGATAATACATATGTAGATTTTGATAAAGGTTTCCGGGAAACTCCTGATGTTCCGGAAGAACCGGTGCAGGAAGAACAGCCTTTACCGGTAATTAACCGCACTAAACCCTCTGTTAAGCCGGAAAGAAGTGCTGATGCTGACAAGCTGCTCGAATTTATTGAAGAAAAACGCAAAGAACGCAAGATGCGTATCGAAAAAAAGCCGACAATACAAACAGCCCCAAAAGAAGAAGAAAAAAAAGAAGAAGAACAGATTCCAGCAAGTCCGGCTCCTGTATGTATTGTAGATGGTGAAAAATATGAAATTCTTGACACTGCAGAATTTTCACGCAAAACCGGATGCTACCTTGCAAAAAATTCTGAAGGATTTTTTGTTATAGGATATACCGGAAATAGTGTTTTTATTATCAAACATTATGAGCATTTGAAAACAGAAAAAATACAAGCAAGAATAAGCGAAAGATTAAATGATGGTACTGCAAGATATATTATTAAAGCAGGAACACATAAATTTATATTAAATGCAGGTCTGAATTCTATTGAATATGTAATGGATTTATGCTGATAAAAAGACTGTTTATTTTTATCTTTTTAGTAATTTTTCTATCTGCCTGCACAAGGCAGAAAAACGAAGAAATAACTTTTGCGTCCTGGGGCTCGCTTACTGAAGTAAAAATTATGGAACAGATTATTAAAAATTTTGAGTCTGAAAATCCGGAAATTAAAGTGAAATTTGAACATATTCCTCAAAATTATTTTCAGAAACTCCACCTGCTCTTTGCATCAAATCAGGCGCCTGATGTTATATTTATAAATAATCTTTACCTGCCTTTATATGCAGATTATCTTGAAGAGCTGGATAGCCTGATAGATAAAAATGATTATTATCCGGAGAGCTTGAAATCAATGAGTTATGAAGGTAAAATTCTGGCTGTCCCGAGAGATATTTCCAACCTTGTTTTTTATAGAAACAGAGAGCTTACAGACTCAATACCTTCTAATATCAATGAACTTACGAATGCTGCATCAAAAATAAAACCATACGGAATAAGCGCAGAACGCGATGTTTATTTTATGCTTCCTTATATCCTGTCATTTGGAGAAAACCTTTACACTGCATCAAAATCAATTGAGTTTTATAAAAGTCTTGAGGGGAAATCCGCGCCAACCCCTTCTGATATCGGAAGCTCAACTATGGCGCAAATGTTTCTTGAAGGAAAAATAGGATTCTATCTTTCCGGAAGATGGCTGTATCCTAAAATCAAAGAACAGGCAAAATTCAGATGGGATATTATAACATTTCCCGGTATAGTTCCGCTTGATTCTTCAGGCTGGGCTGTTTCCAAAAGTTCAGGACACAAAGATTCCGCAAAAAAATTTGTTCAATATATGACATCAAAGAAAAATATAGAGTACTTTAACTCAACCGGACTTATTGTTCCTGCAAGAATTGATGTTTCAAAAGAAATAGATAACAAAATTTTTCTGGAAGCAATTAGTAAATCAAAAGCTCTTAAGATTGATAAAGAATATAAAAAAAGAGCGGATAAAATGAACAAAGAATTGTTTAATTAGCCTGTTTATGATATCTTAGAAAAAAATCGAGGAGTATGATATGGATAAAAATGTTATTTGTATAAAATGGGGAACCAAATTCGGGCCTGAATATGTTAACAAGCTCTACAAAATGGTGGAGAAAAATTTAACTATTCCGCACAGATTTGTATGTTTTACGGATAATGCCGAAGGAATTGTTGAAGGGGTTGAAATAAGACCGCTTCCGGAATTAGACGATGCGGGAATTCCTGATAGAATGTGGAAAAAACTCGGTTTATTTGCAAATCCGCTTTCTGATTTAAAAGGAACAGCATTGTTTCTGGATTTGGATATTATTATAAGAAACTCACTTGACCCGTTTTTTGAAGTTGAAGGCAGTTTTTTAATCTCAAAAGATTACGATTATCCGCACGATATTGTTGGAAATTCATCCGTTTACCGTTTTGAAATCGGGAAACATGCTGATATTATTGAACATTTTTATCAGGAAGGTAAAGACATAAGAAAAAGATACAAAAACGAACAGGTATTTTTGTCTTACGAGATGGATAGAAAAGGTTTGTTAAAATACTGGCCGAAAGACTGGATAGTAAGCTTTAAACGCCAATGCCTCCACAAATTCCCTCTCTGCTGGTTTAAGACTCCGCGAGATCCTGAGGAAGCAAAAATTTTAATCTTCCACGGCCGTCCTACACCGGAAGAAGCTTACAAGGGATATTTTGGAAAAGGCGGATTCAGGTATATTAAACCGACAAAATGGCTTGATAAATATTGGAATTAATTACCAGAACGCTTTAGGCATCATGCGTTTGTAAGTCCAGACCTCGACCCCGTCATAAGTCAGGCCGAAATCTGAAGCTAATTTTTCGTCTACTCCGATTGCACAGATAGGCAGGTTAATTTTTTCGCATGCCTGCTTTAATTTGTGATAACCATTTATAATATCATCTTTTGTTGTCTCATCACCAAAATGCGTGTTTGAAATTACACCCGCAAACTTTTTCCAGGGGCGTTTCTCAACGCCTTCTGAAAATGTTACGTATTCTATAATATTCTCAACCGTTGAAGTTTCAAATTTTGCAGTATTAACTACCAGATAAATTTGCAGATTTTCTTCCTTATCAATGTTATTCAAAATATCCAGTATATCTAATCCCCCTGCACCGTATCCAACATCAATTATAATATCTCCTCCTTGTGCAAGACAATTTGTCTGCGCCGGAGTAACGTAGCTTGCGGCCTCTCCGAGTCCGAAATTATCCGGCTGGGTTATAACATTAATACCCATATCCTCAAGTTCGCCTGCAATAGGGCGCAGAGTATATGCCGGCTCTACCGTATCCAAATCAACAAGAGTAATTTTTTTACCCATAACAGCATACTGTCTTGCACGATTTAGTGCTGTTTCTGATTTTCCGCTTGCATAAGCCCCTGCATAAACTTCTACGATTCTATCAGGCATATATCCTCTCTTTCTTATTGAAACATTGTCATGACTTGTTCAGGTGCAAGCTGAATTTCACTGACTTTCTTCTTATCAGAAGGGATAATAAATGTTATCTTATCAGCTCCGGCTTTTTTATCTTTTTTCATAATCTCAATTAATTTTTCTACAGGATATTTAGCCCCAAGCGGTTCAAACCCGTATTTTTCCAAAAGCTCCATTGAAAGCCGGTAATAAGAATATGTTATGTATTGTTTTTCATAAGCCCATTGAATGATAAAAAACATTCCGTACACAACAGCCTCACCGTGGGTGTATTTTTTATATTTTGTAATTGTCTCGAGAGCATGCGCAAGAGTATGGCCGAAATTAAGTATTTTTCTTAAACCGCCCTCTTTTTCGTCCTGATTTACCACTGCTATTTTCAGGTTAAGACAGTATTCTATCATTCTGATTATTGTAATAGGTTCTTTTTCCCAAATCTTATCGCACCCTAAAGTCAAGAATTCAAACAGATAAAGCGGATTAGGATACTTGCAGCTATCTTCTATAAAAGCATATTTCAAAACTTCGCCAAGCCCCGACATATACTGCCTGTCATCTAATGTTTCAAGGAAATTTATATTAATAAAAACAGCTTTTGGCTGATAAAAAGAGCCGATAATATTCTTAGCTTCTTTTAAATCTATAGCGGTTTTTCCGCCGACAGAAGAATCGACTGCCGATAAAAGTGTTGTCGGAACCTGAATAAAATCTATTCCTCTCATATAAGTCGAAGCGGCAAAACCCGCCAAATCACCAACAACACCGCCTCCGACCGCAATTATAACATCTTTTCTCGTAAGTCCGCGCTGAATTGCGCATTCCATAATCTTTAGGTAATTTTTAATATTTTTTTCGCGTTCACCGTCTTTTAGGATAAAAATCTCATCATCATCAAAATCCAAATCGTCTATATACAGGTCATAGACTTTTTTTGAAACCACAACAAGCCGTCTCTGCCCTTTAGTAATCTCACCGAGAGCCTGATTTAATTTTTCAAAACCGTCATCTGAGATTTCTATATTATATTTTTTTTCATCACCTATTTTAACTTTTAGAACCTGTTTCATCTAAAATAAACCTTACGATTTCATCTTCTTTTAATTCATCAGTATCAATTGTATAATGAGCTTTCTTATAGTTATCTTCTCTTTTTTTCAGCATCTCTTCAAGGATTTGTCTCGGGTTTTCTTTTGCAAGCAAAGGTCTTGTCGTATCTTCGGCTATTCGGCTATAAAGCGTATCAACGTTTGTCTTAAGATAGAATACTTTCCCGAAATTCAGCAGCACAGCTCTGTTATCCGGATTTTGAAACGCGCCGCCGCCTGTTGATATTATTTTATTTTCACCTGTACAAATCATTTTTATTGTATCATATTCCAATTTTCTAAAGTAATCTTCCGAGAACTTTTCGAATATTTTAGAAATTGCCATGCCTTCAGTTCGTTCTATGAGGCTATCGACATCTATATGAATATAATTATCTAAAACTTCCGCAAGTCTTGCTCCGATAGTTGTTTTTCCGCATGCCGGCATACCTACAAGGATTATATTACACGCCATAATGCTCCTTCATCTCGACAAAATTATCGCCGCCGATTTTGGTAAGGAGCTCATCTGCAAGAATTATTGCAACCCTGGCCTCTGCAACAACCGCGCAAGCAGGAACAGCGCAAGTATCAGAGCGTTCAAAATGCGCGCTTGCAGGTTTCATGTCTTTTAAATCAACAGTTGAAAGAGCTTTTCTCATAGTAGGAATAGCCTTCATCGTACCTTTAATTACTAGCGCCTCGCCGTTAGTCATTCCGCCTTCAAGTCCTCCGGCATTATTAGTCTGGCGGTAGATAGTTTTATTTTTAACAAAAACCTCATCATGCATCTGTGAGCCTCTTAAAGAAGCCGCCTCTACTCCGGCTCCGATTTCAACCGCTTTCACCGCAGGAATACTCATAACCGCCTGCGCAAGGCGTCCGTCAAGCGCTCTATCCCAATGTACATATGAGCCTAAGCCTACCGGAAGGTTTCCGAATATCACCTCAAACTTTCCACCCAGCGTATCACCGGCTTGAATGGCTTCATCAATGGCATTTCGCATTCTATCAGCAGTTAAATCATCGGCACATCTTACATCAGATTTTTCTGCCTTTTCCTTAATTAGAGTATAAGTCTTTGGATAAAAATCCAGCTTAACATTTCCTATCTGAATAACATGGGAAAACCCCATAATCCCAAATTCCTTGAGTACCTGTTTTGCAACAGAGCCGACAGCCACCTCAATCGCAGTCTTTCTTGCACTTGAGCGTTCAAGGACATCTCTCAAATCAGTGAAATTATACTTAACAGAACCGGCATAATCTGCATGCCCCGGGCGGATTTTTGTAAAAGCTTTGGCTTCTATTTTCTTAATCGTTTCTTCCGCAGGATACTCTTGATACTCAGTATTCATTACATCCTGCCAGTTTTCAAAATCCTTATTTTTTATCTCAAGGCAAATCGGCGCACCGGTCGTTTTACCAAACCTTACACCGGATTTGATTTCGACAGTATCTTTTTCAATCTTCATTCTTCCGCCGCGTCCGTAGCCGACTTGACGGCGTGCGAGGTCTTCATTTATTACAGAAGCTTTTATTCTAATTCCGGCAGGAATTCCTTCTATTATTGCATTCAGGCATTTCCCGTGGCTTTCGCCAGAAGTTAAAAATCTAAATCTATTCATGCCAATATTATATAATAAAAAAAGCACTCAGGTTAGAGTGCTTTTTTTAAATTATAAATCTGACCAACTCGGCGATTGTTTAATATCATGATGATATCTCTGTTCGCTGTCTTGAGAAGGATCAAGATATGAATAGCAGTTCTTTAAAAACCTTACAAACTTATTATTACTTTTTTCATACAAAGGTTCACAAGGTTTACCAGCTGTACGATTTTTTTGAATCAAAACTTCTTCAGCTACAGCCTCAGAATATCCGCCATTAATCATATACTCCGGATCAGTCAATTGCTGCGGAGTAACATCTGCTCGAGCACTTATGCACAAGACTGAAAATAAAGCCAAAACTAATAATAAATTTCTTCTCATAACACCCATTCTTATTTAACTGAACTATATGATTCCATTATAATCTTTTCTAAAGAATTAATCAAGTCATCTTCCGGAACCCTTGCAATTATTTCACCTTTTTTAAATATATACCCTTCCTTAATTGCCCCTGCGATTCCAAAATCAGCATGTTTAGCTTCCCCCGGCCCGTTAACCGGACAGCCCATAACAGCTATTGTAATCGGAAGATCTAAATCTTTAAAACGCTCCTCTACTTTTTTGGCTAACGAGATTAAATCAATTTGAGTTCTCCCGCAAGTCGGGCATGAGATAAAATTAATCCCTTTTTGTCTCAAATTCAGGGCTTTTAATATTCCGAAACCTGCATGAACCTCTTCTACAGGATTTTCTGTAAGCGAAACTCTTATAGTATCTCCAATACCTTCGCTGAGCAGAGTTCCTAAACCTATAGAAGATTTAATCAATCCTGATTTCAATGTTCCGGCCTCTGTTACGCCAAGGTGAAGAGGATAGTCAACCTTCTCAGCAATTAGTCTGTAGGCTTCAATTGTTGTCGGAACATCGGAGGACTTTAAAGATATTTTTGTATCGTAAAAATTTAAATCCTCTAAAATTTCTACATGTCTTAAAGCGCTTTTGACCATCTTTTCCGCAAGCGGAATATCCATCTGTGCAAACTCTTTTTCCAAAGAGCCGCCGTTTATACCGATTCTTATCGGAACATTATGGCTCTTAGCAGCCTCTACGACTTTAATTGTATGCTCTTTTTTACCGATATTCCCGGGGTTAATCCTTAGGGCATGAATTCCGTTTTCAATACAGGTAAGAGCAAGGCGGTAATCGAAATGAATATCGGCAACCAAAGGTACGGGAGATTTTTTTACAATATCCTTAACAGCAGCGGCTGCATCTTTATTTAATACCGCAAGCCTTACGATTTCACATCCTGCAGATGCCAATTCGCTAATCTGGCCTAAAGTCGCATTAACATCACGCGTATCGGTATTGCACATTGACTGTACCGAAATCGGAGCGTCCCCTCCGATTTTTACGTTTCCTATAGAAATTTGTTTTGATTTTCGTCTGTTTATCATAATATAAGATTATAATATAAAGGAGTTTAATATGAAAATAGCAGTCATCTCAGATATCCACGGAAATATGGAAGCAATTGAAGCAGTTATGAAAGATATTGCAGATAATATGTGCAATAGAATTTTCATACTTGGCGATTACGCAATGGCAGGGCCGGAGCCGAATGAAGCTGTTGAATATTTTATGAAAAGAAAAGATAATCCTGTATTCAAAATGATACAAGGAAATACCGACTTGATGATTGCCGATTATTCAGAAGATTTATATAACAATCTGAAAGAAAAAGCCCCGGTTATGGCAGAAGCGCTGAAAAATGACGCAGAAATTCTTAATCCGGTAGAAAAAGAATTTTTAAAAGAGCTTCCTATCCAGCTTGAAGTAACGGAAGGCGGAGTAAAATTCCTGCTTGTGCACGGTTCTCCAAGGAGAAATAATGAAGATATTCTTCCCGATACACCGATGGAAGAGGTGGAAAAAATGCTGGAAAATGTTGAGGCTGATGTAATCCTGTGCGGACATACACATATTCCCTGCGGTTTTCAAACCTCAAAGAAACAAACCGTAGTAAATGCAGGAAGCATAGGACGTCCGTTTACGCCGGAACCTAAAGCATGCTATTTAATTATTACAGTTGAAAATAGACAGTGTCTGTTTGAACACAGATTTGTTGAGTATGATAAAGAACACGCATCTGAAAAACTCGGGAAGCGGGAGTTTGAAGGAGCAGAAAAACTTGCCGGCATGCTTCTTGATCCTAAGACAAGACATTTTTAAATAATTATTTATTCAGCTCATACAAAAATCTTAATCCCTCAAGTGTTAAATAAGGGTTAACAAAATCAAACCGGCGCTTCATATACCTGGAAATCAAACCGGAGTATCCGCCGGTTGCAATAATAACAGCTTTTTCACCAAGTTCCTTTTCACACTGTTCAATCAAACCCTCAATTGCACATGCAGAACCCCTTATAACACCTGATAAAATTGCATCGGCAGTGTTATTTCCTATAGCATAATCTACCGTATCCGCCTCTATTCTCGGAAGCTTTGACGTGCTCTTATTCAAAGCCCGAAACTGCAAATTCAAGCCGGGCATTATAACCCCTCCGATAAAATTACCGGATTTATCCAAAATATCAAATGTTGTTGCTGTACCCAAATCAACTATAATAGCCGGTTTTGAATATAATACATAAGCACCGCAGGCATTTGCAATCCTATCAGCACCGGCCTCTTTTGGATTTTTAAGATTTACCTTTATTCCCAAATTTAATTTAGGCCCCAACAATATTGAACTAATATGAAAAACATTATCACATGCATGTTTTATTACAAGGCTTAATTCATCAACTACCGATGCTATCATACAGGCTGTAATATCATATTTCTTCAACAACGAGTGCAAAAGAATCTCATACTCTTCCTGCGGAAGCTCCTTGTCAGATGCCAGCCTAAAAGTCTCAAGAATACTTTCATCCTCAAATACCCCGAGAGTAATATTAGTATTTCCAATATCAATTGCAAGAAGCATTAAACTTCTCCATAATTACTCAATGCGGCACTTAAAATATGCTTCATCTCCTCACGATACTCTACCGGATTAAGAACCTCGCATTTGTCATCATATCTAAGCAGACGCGATAAAAGAATATCCTTATTCTCGCCTCTATTGGATATTGTTATAGTGCCTGATTCTGACTTTGCAACAAGCTGTTCATTCTCTCTTAAAGTATATCTGCAGGCAAGCTCACCCTTTAGCTCAAATATTACAGACGTATCCTTAAAATTCTGAATATACTTCTGCGTCAAAACCTCAATCCCGGAAACTCTGCCGGAATCAATTATTCTTTCACTTCCGTTACAATATACATTGAAGAAAGTTTTACCCTGATTTTCCACTATCTGCCGCGGAATACATTCTAGAATTTGCCTGTTTTTCATCATCAGGTTAATTTTTCTTTTATCAGCAACAGCCCCTTCAAAAAGTTCTGCCGTCAGTTTAGACGAATTCTTCTCAACACGGGCAATTTTCTTATTAGAATACCTGTTTAATTTTTCAATAAAACTGTCAAATAACTTCACAACCTTGCTTGTCATTGTTTCACGAACAATATTCTGCAAATTTTCAAGCAGAATAATATCACTGCTGGTAAGCTCCAGCCCAAAAGGCATAGTTGTAACAAAATATTTATTATGAATCTTTGGAATTTCAATTCCGCAATACCTGCAGGTATTAATATACTTGCTGATTACACTATTATTAAACACAGGAGTTTCTTCGTTTTGATTAAGCTTCTTTATAAGCTCCTGCATGGTAAAATTTCCTTCAAGTAAAACTTGAAGAGTTTTTAATACCTGCATTGAAGATAAATTCTTTTTCAAAGATTCTTTAATCATTATATATCTTCCTCATATCCTTCAATTTCTGAATAATTTTTTCTCTGAATTCCTGCGGTTCCTGAACTATACAATCAGAACCGAAAGAAAGGATTCTCTGCATTGCCACAAATTCATTATGATATCTTCCCTCTACCAGAACTCCGTTATTTAATGTTTCTATAATAACTTCATCCTCATCAATATCGGTTACACCAAAGTTTTTTAAGAAAAACTTCACACAGGTGCGCTTAAACTCTACACCGCCGGAGCCTAATATTCTTGATAAAACAGCTCTTATTCTTTTAACATTAAGAGTTACAGCCTCCTTTTTATCTGTATCATAACCCCAAAGATATACTTTATCATTTTGAGCAACAAGTCTCTGAGCTATAATCTCTTTTTCACCCTCTTCTTTTGTTTCAGGATTATAATATAAAAGTCTCAGAGTTTTATTCTCTCTGCAGTCCTCGGCAAGAGCCTTAATAAAATCAATTTCAAAACTCTTCAATATAGAAAGTCCGCATAACTGCTCCTTAATATCTATATCTGTTACATGCTCAGCTAATTTCTTGAAAAATTCATCATACTTGATAAGCATTGAGATACTAGATTTATCCTTAACTTTTCTATAAACCTTCTTAAGAAGAGCAATTTCTTCCGGAGTTATATTAAGAGAGAACGGATGTTTTTTAAGAATATATTTAAACCCCGTTTTTGCAGTAGCATGGGTAATCTCACACCCCATGGCTCTTAAAGTATTTAAATCAATTCTTAAAATATCATTAGAATGAGCTTCTTCCATAATATTGAGTTTAGTAAACTCTTCCCTTATCTCATCCAAAGTTCTGGGCCCCTGAATCAAAAGCCACAATAATAAAAGCGAACGCACGCCTGTTAATGATATTTGATTCAGCTCTGCTTTTTCTGCTATCTTAAACACTAACAATCCTCTCCATTTATATTTTTTAGTATTAATATTATTGACATAAATTGAGTAAATATTCAATCATTTCTTCACAAAAATATTTATCTTTTGCACTAAAAGGCAGAACATCACCGGAAAAATTCCGCTTAACATTTGCAATGACAGCTGCTTGCCTGCCTTTAGGGATATAATCAATCTTTGTAACTATCGTAAATATTGGAAGCTCATATGCCTCAACCCATTCACGCATTGTATAATCGTTTTTTTGTATATCATGCCTTGCATCAATAAATTGGATAAGCGACTTAATCTGTGTTCTGTTTAGCAGATATTCTTCCAGATTTTTCTGCCACCTTGCCTGTGTTTCCTTAGAGATTTTTGCATAGCCGTATCCGGGCAGATCCGCGGCCATAAATTTATCCGAAAAATTAAAAAAATTAATTAATCTTGTTTTTCCGGGAGTATTTGAAGTTTTAGCAAGTTTTTTATTGTTGCACAATGCATTAATAAATGAAGATTTCCCGACATTTGAACGCCCCAGAAGCGGAAACTCCGGAAGATTTGTCTGCGGGCACTGGGATAGTTTTTCTGCACTTATAACAAAATTTGCACTAAGCTGTTTCATGCTCTTTCTCTTCCTTTTTTTTCGCTCTGTAAGTCACGAGTGAAAGCAAATTATAGAGTTTTTCATTATTCACTACGGTAAGCTGGGCTTTATCTTTCATCAAACTAACATCCAGAGAAGGTTTTTTCTCAAAAATGTTATCGGTCTGAACGCTTACTATCTGAATAAAACTGCTTCTTAAGATGCTTAGGGGTTCTTTCAAAAATATTTCAAAGGTTTTAAATATATTCATAATTTAACTTCCAAGTTTAGTATAGATATTGTATAATAGATTAAAGGAAATGTAAACACGATGAATGAACAGGACAGAGAATACATAGAAGGATTCAGGACTTATCTGGGTGTTGAGAAAAATTTTTCCGAATGCACAGTAAAAGCATATTCTTCAGATATAGTAAGTTTCATACTATGGCTTGACAATGCAGACTTCTTAAAAGCCGACTTTAATAAACTAAGAGAATACCTCCATTTTATTCAGCGGTTTGACTATAAAAAAACAACTATAGCACGAAAAGTTGCTTCAATCAGGACATTTTATAAATTTTTATTCAGAGAGCGCTATATAGATTCTAACCCTGCCATTTCTCTTTCTGCCCCTAAGCGTCCGAAATCGCTTCCAAAATTTTTAACACCGGAAGAAGTAGAGAAAATTCTGAATAATGTTAAAATCGAAACGCCGGCAGGTTTCAGAAACAGAGTAATTCTGGAACTTCTCTGGGCAACAGGTATGCGTGTTTCAGAACTCAGCAACCTTAATTTCGGCGACTTAAACCTTGAAGAAAACGAAATCAGGGTTTTCGGAAAAGGTGCTAAAGAAAGGATTGTTCTTATCTCAAACAGGGCAAAAGATTACTTGAAGCAATACATTAATTCCGCGCGCAAACTAATCGCACCTGATTATGATACAGGAGAGATAAACGACGACACTCCGCTTTTTATAAATAATACCGGTTTTCGGCTTCAAAACAAAACCATAAGAAAAGCTATCAATGAAACAGTAGAGAAGATTGAACTACCCAAAAAAGTTACTCCGCACGTATTTCGTCACAGTTTTGCGACAAAACTTATAGAAAACGGTGCCGACTTAAGAGTAGTTCAGGAACTATTGGGCCATGCCGGAATCTCAAACACCCAGATTTACACACATATTTCTATGAAACATATGCGTGATGTTTATGAAACAGCCCACCCGCACGGCGCAAATTAGGCTTCACTTTCAGCCGGAAGCATGTTCTTTGGAATATATTCTTCTTCCTCCTCCGGAGGTAAATTAATCGGCAGGCGGAAGCCAAATGTTGAACCTTCACCCTCTTTAGAGTTTACAAAAACCTGACCGTGGTGATGCTTTTCTACAGTAACTTTTACAAGATGTAAGCCTAAGCCCGTACCTTTTACTGTGTGAGTTGCATTCTCAACTCTATAGAATCTGTCGAATACTTTTTTCTGGTCTTTTTCTGAAAGCCCCGGCCCCTGATCTTCAACGCTAACCTCTACATACTCTCCGTCACGCGAGCGCTCCGCACGGATTTTTATACGCTTGCCGTCAGGAGAATACTTGATTGCATTAGATAAAATATTCATAAACGCACGTGAAATACTGTCAACATTTACATATATTTCCGGCAAATCCGGCTCTTTCATTATAGATATAGTTAAATCATGTTCTTTTGCAAGAACCTGAACCTGATTAACCGCATCCTCAATAATCTCAATAATATTAGTCTTAGTCTTTTCAAGATGAACATTCTGCGCCTCGTATCTTGAAAAATCAAGAATATCATTAACCATACGATTAAGTCTTATAATCTCCTGATTCATAACCCCGATAAATTCCCTCTGGGTATTAAAATCAAAATCATTTCCGAAGTTATAAAGTGTATCAATATAGCTTCTTAAAACAGTAACCGGCGTTCTAAGCTCGTGTGAAACATTAGAGATAAAATTAGACCTCAGCTGATCCATCTCAACATCTTTTGTAACATCAATCAATACAATAATATACCCGACATACGCGTTAGAACGTGTAAACATCGGAGATATCAGACACTTCAACACCTTTCCGTCAATTTCTATATTGAAAGGCACAGGTGAACCGTCATCATCCAGAGGTGTATCCTTAAACTGTGTAATCTTATCCGCAAAACACAACTCGCCGCTGGAATCGCAAAACTGCTGTATTTGCGTATTAATAATATCTTCGTCCTGAACTTCCAAAAGTTTCTTAGCGTAATTATTAACCATAATAACTTTATCATGGTTATCGCATACAACAACTCCGTTTACGATACTCATCAGAACAGCTTCCAGCTTATTTCTCTCAAAAGTAAGACTCTCAATTGTCTGCTCATTATACCTGCTGAGTTTTTCCGACATATCGTTAAATGCCTGATAAAGCTCCAAAACTTCTTTATCAACATCCTTCTCATCAATCTTAAATCCAAACTCTCCGGATGAAATCTTCTTTACCCCCTGATAAAGTTTTCGAAGCTCGCCTGTAATAATTGATGAGTTCATATAAATAATTCCGGCAATTACAAGCCACGCTAGCACAAATACAACCGCAAGCGACATATTAGAAGCAGAAGATACTCTGTCCATAATATTTCCGCTTAATCCCACCGTTACAGACCCTACATTTGCCGCTCCGCCTATATTTTTAACCACCATGGGAGAACTAACCGTAATCCTTGCCCGTTCAGCCTGCTCCGGATAATCATCCTTGCTTGAATATATAATTTTTGAATTATTATCCTTAAAAATAATAAATGCTATATCATCATTGCTCTTTAAAACAGAAGCAGAATTTGCCCTGAGAGCATCATATTTAGCAAGTTCAGGAACATCCTTGGTAACTTCAACGCCTTCAATAGCAAGCGTTTTAGAAAGAACCTGTGCAAAATTTTTATACGCACTGTTCATATTCTGACTCACGCTATATGTAGCAAAACCCGCAGAGAGCAGTATAAAAACAGTACTGACCCCAAGACCGGCCAGAATAAGCCGTGTTTGAGCCGTCATCCCCTTCTTCTTTTTACTTTTATTTTTAAATTCGGCACCGGTTTCCATACCGAAATTATATCATGTAAACTTTTCTTAAGCAATAAAAATGACCGATAATTATATTTGTACTATAATGTTAATATTGACAAGGGGATTATCATGCCGCAGGATACTAAAAAAACACATGGAAATAACTATTCTCTAAGAGATGCCGAGTTTTATAACAAATGGCGGAGAATGTTTCTTTTTATTGTGACACATATATTTTATATGATACGCTTCAAACTCGTATATAGGCTTGAAGTCTACGGAAGAGAAAATATTCCTGCTGGCAATGATTTTATAATAGCAGCAAATCATCTTTCAACACTTGATCCCCCGCTTGTATGCGCCGTTATGAATAAGGGGGTAGCATATATGGCAAAAAAAGAGCTGTTTCAAAATCCTTTTATGCGCTGGTGGCTAAATTGGCTTGGAGCTTTTGCAGTCGATAGAGAAAAACTTGGCGTTTCTACTATCAAAACAGTTAAAGCACTAAAAGAAACTAATTGGGTGCTCGGGATTTTTCCACAGGGAACAAGACAGGAACCAGGCGAAATAAGCAATGTTACAAAAGGTTTTGCCTCGCTTGCAAAAAGCACTAAATGCGGGATTTTGCCGGTTGGAATTACCGGTACGCAAGAAGTAAAAAGATTCCCATTTACCGGAAAAATTATTGTCAAAATCGGAGAAATTATTCCGTATTCTGATAATGTCGAAGATATGGTTGATAAATGGGGTATGGCGATACAAAAATTGACAGGCTTTAAATATAACAGAGCACACGTCCATTCCTAAGTGTTATTTTGAAATTAGAACTGGAAAGAACGTAATGAAAAAAGAGAAAAACTACAACAGAAGAACTGAAAAAGATTATAATATTTTTAGAACATTATTTTATATGTTCTTCCTTTTAACTGTTGTATATCCCATAACAAAATTAATGTATAACGTCAAAATAGAAGGACGCGAAAATCTGCCGAAGTCATCACGCATAATTTATGCCGGCAATCACGTGTCTTATATTGACCCTCCTCTTATATCTCTTGCTGCCTGGAAAAATATTGCGTATATGGCAAAGCAGGAATTATTTCACGACAAAGATAAATTATTACAATTTTTGGTTCATATACTCGGCGCTTTTGCAGTTAACAGAGAAAAACCGGAAATTGCGACTTTTAAAACCGTTAAATCAGTTTTTAATACAAGCTGGGCGCTTGGAATTTTTCCGCAGGGGAAAATCGTAAAAGAGCCGGTTATAAGCAATGTTCACAAAGGGTTTATCATGTTTGCCAAAAAATTTCAGGCTGATATAGTGCCTGTTGCAATATGCGGTTTTGACGGTTATGCTAAAAAACTATTCGAAAAACATGTTACAGTAAAAATCGGAAAACCTATCTCTTATACCCTTGATGAAAATGAAATCGTCAGAGAATGGGCCGGACAAATCTCTGTTCTTACTGGTTTTGAAAATAAGATTGAAGAATCGCTTAAAGAACAGGCTGTTACATAACTTTACATTTCTTTACCTTTAAGCAATTTTTTATATTGAGCGGTTTTAATGGAAATATATACAAGCAAGAAAGGTTAGAAATAATGAACATACCCTCTATTATGGGTTTAAAATTTAGCAGCCCCAATTACGAAACAGCAGATAAACAGAATAATAACATTATAAGATTCGGCCTAAAGATGTCTTCTCCTCTCAAGGCTGATACCGTAAGTTTCACCGGAACACCCAAGAGTGCAGACAAAGTCTGGGAAATAAGCGGTACTACTGCCAGAAGTATTAGAAGGAAACTCCTGACCGACTCACAAAAAGTTTTTAAGTTTATTGATGAAGCTTTTAACGACCTTGTAGCTACTGAAAAAGATCCTAAAAACCCGCTTATAGAAATTTCTAAAAGGCTTAAATCAGCTCAATCTATTGCAGAAAAAACAGGAAGTAGAAAATGGATTAGTACTGATGAAATATTAAAAGAAATGACGGATTTGATAGGAGCAAAGCTGGTTTTTAGAGACGCAAATAAACCTAAGGTTAATGCGGTGCTGGATAGATTTATTCCATTCATAAAGTCGGGAAAAGTGGAACTTATTGAAATAGAAAATAAACGTCCTATTGCAGTCAAGGGGCTTCCGGAATATCAAGCAGCAGAATATGATTATGCGTCAGTAGAGTTCCTTAACAAAATGGCTGCAATACAAAATGATGTATGGAAAAAGGGCGGAAATAAACAAAGGGTAAAGAAACGCCTTGATGATGATTTTACAAAAGCAAACTACTGTGCAACACACTTTTTATTCAGGATTCCGGGCAAAAAACCGGTAACATTTGAGCTGCAGGTAGTTGGCAACAACGTAAACGAGGCTAAACATATCGACGATATTATATACAAAAAACTGGACGGAAAAAATTCTCAGGAAAGCACACCTGAGCTGGATAAACTTTTTGAACCGTTTACCAATAAAAAGTTCTTTGCAGCTGAACCTAATGCAAAAGAAATTGTAGAGAATGCAAAAGAAAAATTTAACAAATACAGGGGCGAAGTATTTTTATTCCAGAGAAAGAAAGAACCGCTTCCTTATCATAAAAAGAAACCGGCTGAATTATTCTTACCGCTTCCGTACAAATTATTCCCATCTGATATTGAAATTAAATACGGAATTTCATCTGCAGATTATGACTACAACAATTTGAATAAAATCTTACAGCGCGGAAAGAAAAAGACAGCAAAGGCTAAAACACCGGCTCAAAAAGCATAAAACTTAATTCTGGCGGCCTGAATTTTTCTTATGCTTATTATTAGGTTTTTTATTATTTTTCTTAGTAAACTGCTGTGATGACGCAGAAGTGTAGGTAGTTTGAATTCTTTTGACGCTCAATACATCCGGCATTGCTTGAAGTGCTGTCATAACTTTTCTTAATGTATAAATATTATCCAGCTCTATTCCAAGCTCTATAATCCCTACCTTGCCTTTAGCCTTAACATTGGCAGAAGTAATATTAGTATTATTATCAGACACAATTCCAATTACATCCTTAAGGAGTCCAAGTTTTTCTGCTGTCTCAATACGAATTGTAGTACTGTATGTCTTATTAACATTATTTCCTGACCAATGTATATCAATCAATCTTTCTACGGGAATATTTTCTAAAGTTTTGCAATCCAGCCTGTGCACCGTAACGCCTTTAGAGCGTGTTACAACCCCGACAATCGGCTCTCCCGGAATTGGTGAACAGCAGCGCGCAAATGAATATAAAAGTCCTTCTAAGCCTATAATATCTTTTTCAGATGCTTTTCTCGGCCTGTGCTGTACCGGAGTTTCTTGTTTTTGAGGTTTTCTTAAGCGGTTAACTATTTTATTTACGGTAGTTTCGCCGTAACCTAAAGCCGCAAATAAATCATCTGCACTTACATAATTCATCTGCTTAGCAACTTTATCAAATTCACCGTTTTTAACATACTCATCAAAAACAACTTTAGTAAGCTCATGTTCTAAATTAGCCTTGCCGATTTCAATATGATCCTCGCGCTTATTCTTTTTATACCACTGTCTAATTTTTGATGCAGCCTGTTTTGTTACAACAAAATTAAGCCAGTCCAAGCGCGGCGCTGGAACCTTTGAGGTCATAATTTCAACAATATCACCATTCTTTAACTTGGTATCCAATTGTGCAATACGGCCGTTAATAAGTGCTCCTATAGTCTTATGCCCGACATCAGAGTGAATTCTGTATGCAAAATCAACAGGTGTTGCTCCTTGAGGAAGGTCAATTACATCACCGCCGGGAGTAAAAGCAAATACCTGATCTGAAAACAAGTCAAGCTTTACCGAATTAACAAAATCTTCGGCATTTTTAGTTTCTTTATTGTATTCAACCAGCTTGCGCATCCATGAGAATTTAATATCGCTTGCGGAATCGGCTTTTTTAGAACCTTTTTCCTTATACCGCCAGTGTGCCGCAATACCATATTCAGCTATTTCGTGCATCTCCCAGGTTCTGATTTGAACCTCAAGCGGTTTTTGTCTCGGACCGATTACGGAAGTGTGCAAAGACTGGTACATGTTGCCCTTAGGCATTGCTATATAATCCTTAAACCTGCCCGGGATTGGCTTAAATTGGGAGTGAATGAGCCCTAAAACTTCATAGCATTCTTTTTCCGTATCAACTATTACTCGAACTGCAGTTATGTCATATAAATCATGAAAAGCTACATTCAGTCTCTGCATCTTATTATAAATACTGTAATAATGCTTTGCTCTGCCTGTTATCTGAGCATTTATCCCGCTTGCCTTTACATCTTTTGAAATTTTATCTATCAAAAGCTTAACCGTCATATCGCGTTCGGCCTTTTTCTGAGAAACAAGCTGGGCTATTTCATAATATTTATCAGGATGCAGATATTTCAAAGATAAATCTTCTAATTCAGCCTTAATTTTACCAACCCCCAAACGGTTTGCAAGCGGAGCAAAAATATCCAATGTCTCTTGCGCAATTCTCTGCTGTTTTACAGGGGTCATATAGTTAAGAGTCCGCATATTATGAAGTCTGTCTGCAAGCTTCAAAAATATAATCCTAACATCGCTTGCCATTGCAATAAACATTCTGCGGAAATTTTCTGCCTGACGCTCTTCCGTTGACTTAAACTGGAGTTTACCTAACTTCGTAACGCCCTGAACCAAATTTAAAACATCTTCACCAAACTTTTCCTTTATCTCCTCCGGTTTTGTATCGGTATCTTCAAGAATATCGTGCAAAAAACCGGCCATAAGAGTATGCTTATCAGCCCTTAATCCGATTAAAATCTTCACTACTTCCATCGGATGAATAATATAAGGTTCTTCCGACACGCGGTACTGGCCGGAATGGAGCTTCTTGGCAAATTCAAAAGCTTTTTCCAGCTCTTCTATATCATGTTCGGGATACTCTTGCTCTTCTAAAAGTGCTTTTATTTCATCAAATGTTATTACAAACTGTTCCATTATATAGTTATAATAGTGTTTTTCTTACAATTTTTCAAGAGGGGGGGGTAAATGAGGGGGGTAAATAAGAGTGAGGGGAATACAAAACCTTAGGCCTAATTTTATAGTATAATTTATACATGGAAAATCTTGAGCAGATAAAAAAAGCCGTAGAGATTGAAGTTAAGTATAAGTATATTAATATCAACGGCAAAACAAGGAGTTTTTCATCATTCATTTGTTCGGAACTCCGCAGGGAGATAAAATCGTCAAAAAATCCAAAATGGAAAGTCTTGCTTGAACACTTTGAGCGCTATCCTATGGATACTCTTCCGCAGAGAAAAAAATCCTTAGAAAGGCTTGTCAATATTATCAAGGCAGAAAATGCCCCTAAGAGTACGGACAGCAATATCACATTAAAGTCGGATGTTATGTATCTAAAGGGAATAGGGCCGAAGATTGCTTATATTCTGAATAAACTCGGAATTTATACTGTATCGGATTTGTTATATTATTTTCCCCGCAAGCACATTGACTACTCTACAAGAACCAGAATAAAAGATTTAGAGCCGGGAGAAACAACGACAATCTTTGGAAGAATTAAATCCGTAGAAGCTTTTACAACAAAGAACAATTTAGGCGTTGTGAAAGTAAAAATTAATGATACTTCAGGCAGCATCAGCCTTAACTTTTTTTCATCCAAAACAAATAAATACACTCTGGAGCGGATGAAATCACAGTTTCCGAAAGATGCAGGAATAATGGTTTCCGGGCTTGTGAAATTAAACAGCTATGACGGCAGGCTTACTCTGGACAAGCCTTCTTATTCAATTATGGACGATGATATCCTTAACCCTGCAAATCTAAATATTGCACGCATAGTTCCAATTTATCCCTTGAGTGAAAATCTTAATATAAAAACATTGAGGCGTGCGGTTTTTAATGCGCTTGAACTCTTTCAGGCAGATATAGAGACGGTTTTACCTAAATACATAATAGAAAAATACAATCTTCTTGAAAAAAGCGAGGCTGTGAAGAATATGCATTTCCCGTCTGATAATGAAACTCTGCAGCGCGCAAGATACTCGCTTGTGTTTGAAGAATTTTTCTTAATACAGCTGAAACTCGCACTTTTAAGAGAAGAAAACAATAAACATCTTCTATCAATCCCGCTTGAGATAAAAAAAGACGGGCTTGTGATGAAATTTATTCACAGTCTTCCTTTTGAATTAACATCGGCCCAAAAACGTGCAATGAATGAAATCTTAAACGACCTGCATTCGACAAAGCCGATGCAGCGGCTTTTGCAAGGTGATGTAGGAAGCGGAAAGACGGTTGTTGCGGCAATCATGCTTCTTGCTGCAATAGAAAACGGATATCAGGCCGCGATAATGGCACCTACAGAAATTCTTGCCCAGCAGCATTATAACAACCTTGTTAATTGGTTTACACCGCTTGGTTTGAAGGTTGAGCTTCTTATCGGAAGTATAGGTAAAAAGCAGCGCCGGGAATCAGAAACAAACCTTAGAAACGGGCAAGCTCATGTCGCAGTCGGAACGCATGCGCTGATTCAGGACGGGGTTGATTTTGCAAACTTAGGGGCAGTAGTTATTGATGAACAGCACCGATTCGGGGTTAAACAAAGATTAGCCCTAAGAAAAAAATCACAAAACCCGCAGATTTTAACAATGACAGCAACACCTATTCCGAGGACGCTTGCTATTACAATGAACGGGGATTTGGATTTGACAATTATTGACGAACTCCCTAAGGGCAGGAAACCTATTAGTACAACTATGACTAATTCCAGAAGGCAGATTGCAGATTTAATCAGGCATGAAGTTAATGAAGGGCGCCAGGCCTATATTGTTTACCCGCTGATTGATGAGAGTGAGACACTTTCGGCTAAAGCTGCAACAATAGAGCGGGAAAAATGGCAGAATGAAGTTTTCCCAGAATACAAAATCGGACTTTTGCACGGAAAATTAAAAAACGATGAAAAAGATGAGGTTATGGAAAAGTTTAAAAACAAAGAATACGACATTCTTGTATCGACCACTGTTGTAGAAGTAGGCGTAGATGTTCCGAATGCTACCGTAATTGTAATAGAAAATGCCGAACGTTTCGGGCTTTCACAGCTTCATCAGCTTAGAGGAAGAGTAGGAAGAAGTGATTTGCAGTCGTATTGTATTTTATCCTCTTCCACAAAATCACAGGATACCAGAGCAAGACTGGAGATTATGACCCAAACAAACGACGGGTTTATTATTGCGGAAAAGGATTTGCAGATAAGAGGCCCGGGAGAGTTTTTAGGAACGAGACAGAGCGGACTTCCGGATATGATTATTGCAGATATCATAAATGACGCGCAGATTCTGGAACAGGCAAGGGGAGAAGCGGTTAATTTTGTCAGAAACTGCAATATTGATGATTATCCGCTGCTAAAAGAAGCTAAAGGATTAAACTTTGACGGAGATATCTTTGGAGCATAGCCGAATTTATGCTAAAATAGATTGAAATAAGGAAAGAAGATGGAATTTATTCAAGCTCACAATGTACAGATATCCGCGGGAATATTGATTTTAGCATATATTTTTATAGCCACGGAAAAAATCTCAAAAGTTACAATTGCACTTTTAGGTGCAGGTATTACTATTCTCTTAGGTCTGGTAAGCCAGTCAAAAGTTATAGACGGAGTATTAAACCCGTTATATTTCGTCCAATATATCGACTTTAATGTAATATTCCTGCTAGTTTCAATGATGATTATCGTAAATATTACAACCAAAAGCGGCGTATTTAACTATATTGCAAACGAACTTTTGAAGATGACTAAAGGGCACCCGCTTGCAATTTTAGCAGTACTCGGAGTTTTCACTGCTGTTGTAAGCGCGTTTTTAGATAATGTAACTACTGTAATCCTTATTATGCCGATTACTTTTTTTATTGCAGATAAACTCGGCCTAAGCCCAATTCCTTATTTGTTAACAGAAGTCTTTGCTTCCAATATTGGAGGTACAGCAACACTCATAGGAGACCCTCCGAATATAATTATAGGAAGTGCTGCAGGTTTTACATTTATGGATTTTGTGAATAATTTAACCGTTGTTGTTGCTATAATTCTGATTGCGGTTATTTTATATCTTATGCTTATATTCAGAAAACATCTCCAGACATCAGAAGATAAGATGAAAGAGGTTATGCAGATTGATAACTCAAATACTATAACTGATAAAAACCTGCTTATACGTTCTTTAATCATATTAGCGCTTGTTATTACAGGCTTTGTAACACACGATATCACAGGTATAGAAACCTGCGTTGCAGCTATGCTGGGTGCAAGCATTCTTCTATTGTTTGAAAAACCGGACGAAATTCTGCGCGATGTTGAGTGGAACACAATATTCTTCTTTGTCGGGCTGTTTATTATAATCGGCGGAGTAGAGGCCTCCGGCGGAATTAAGCTTATGGCAGAGTGGATACTAAAAGTTACAAACGGCTCTCAAGAAATGGCTTCAATGCTTATTCTCTGGGCTTCCGGAATAATTTCAGGCGTAATCGATAATATTCCATATACGGCAACAATGTCTCCTATGCTTGTAGAGATTCAGAAATCAATGGGAGCAGAGTACACAACTCCTCTTTGGTGGTGCCTCTCACTAGGAGCCTGCCTTGGCGGAAATATGACAATGATAGGAGCTGCTGCAAATGTTATTGTATCTGAAACAGCAGCAAGACATAAACACCCGATGTTCTTTATAAGGTTTATGAAATACGGTATTGTAGTTGTACTAATATCACTTATAATAAGCTCAATTTATATTAATATAAGATATATTTAAATAAATCTTCGAGCTAAATCTTCAAAAAACTGTCTCCTTGGAGAACTTTTAACAGGTCTATCAGCATTTTCTCCAAGAACGCTTCTAAGATTTTCCTTATACAAAGTATCCATCAGAGCATCAGCCTTTGTTGTATCAACCATTCCACCTTCTCTTATTTTGAGGAGTTCTCCATTATCAAGGAATTTGGCGCCGCATTTATTACATACATCAATCTGGACACCGCCGATACCTGAGCCCATTTTTACCATAGGAATATGACAGAGAGGACATTTGCGGACGGCAGATTCGTCAACTTTTGTAAACTCCCTGCCCTCTATCATCTTAAGTATTTCATCCGCATTTTCGTGAGGTTCGTCAAATTTATTTAACTCTCTATTGTCAAAAAATATTCCTCCACAACCATCCAGGCAAATATCAATATTAATTCCTGCATTTGGAATAAGTACTTTTGTCATTGTTTTACCGCAGGCAGGGCAAGTTAAATCCACTTCTTTATTATCTGTCATAAATATTTTCTCCTATCCTAACACTAAATCGCCATGTTTTTTTATATGTTCTATTAAACCGCCGTCCTCAAGAAGTTTAATCATAACATCAGGAAGCGGTTCTATTGCAGTAATAGTACCTTTTGTAATATTTTTGAGGATACCGGCTTTGATATCCAAATCCAATTCATCTCCCGCATCAATCCCGTCAGTATCGCATTCTATTGCCAAAAGTCCGATATTTATAGCGTTGCGGTAGAAAATTCTTGCAAAAGATTTGGCTATAACAGCACCTACTCCAGCTATTTTAATAATCTGCGGAGCATGCTCTCTTGATGAACCAAGCCCGAAATTATTCCCGGCAACAACAAAATCGCCTTTTTGCATATTCTTAGCAAAATTTTCATCAGCATCTTCTAAAACATGCTTAGAGAACTCCTGCAAATCAGAGCGCAAGTGAAAAAGACGCCCCGGAGCTATATGGTCTGTTGAAATATTGTCACCGAATTTAAAAGCCTTTCCTCTCATTTACTTACCCCTTTTACTTAACCCCGAAGCTGAACCGGCATTACCAGATATATATAATCTTCATCAGATACAGGCGCAAAAACTGTTGCAGATAGAGGTGAATTCAATTCAACCTTAATCTCTTCTGATTCTGCTATTTTTAAGAACTCAAGTATAAACTTGTAGTTAAACGCTATAGCAAGCGGTTCTCCTGTATATTTAATATCAACCTCGTCCTGTGAATTACCTGCTTCAGGAGAATCACCGGAAAGTTTAAGCGTATTATCAGCAAACTCAAATTTTACAATACTATTTTTTTCGCTTACCATAACAGCAACTCTTTCAAGAGCAGATATAAGGTTGCATTTATCAATAACAGCTTCTTTCGGGAATGACTGCGGAATCAGCTGGTTATATTTCGGGAACTGGCCGAACATAAGGCTGGTCACGATTTTTGTTTTATCAATAGTAATAACAATTTTCTTCTTTTCCTTGCAGATTTTGATAGAATCCGAATCTGTAAGAAGCGAAATTTTTGAGAGTTCAGAGAGCACTCTTGAAGATAAAAGCATCTCAAAAGGTTTTTCTTCATCCGCAGACTTATTTTTAACAACTTCTCTCACTCTTGCGAGCCTGTTTCCGTCAGTTGCAGCCATCTCTAAAATATTTTTATTAACCTCACATACAACTCCGGAGAGAAGATTATTAGTCTCGTATCCGGCTGCAGCAGAGACTACCTGCCTGATAGCTTTTGCAAAAGGTTTAGTCTCTATTTCCATACAGTCATCTTCTGCAATATTCTCTTCTACACGCGGAAATTCATTTGCAGAAATCCCGATAATATCAAATTTAGAGTTTTTACAGGTTATAGTTGCAGTTGACTCTCCAAACTCTATATTAATTAAATCATCATTTAATCTTGAAAGAATTTCGCCAAGTTTTTTTGCAGGAAGTGTAAATTTGCCTTCTGACTCAACGTGAGCGTTTATCAGGGTTATTATTGATATGTCAAAATCTGTTGCTGTCAATTTAACCTGATTTGAGCCTTCCGTTTCAATAAGCACATTAGCAAGAACCGGCTGCAAACCTTTAACAACGGTTGCGCGTTCTACTATCTTTATACCGTTTAGCAAATCATCTTTATTAGCTGAAAATTTCATTTAATACACCCCTCAAAATATTATTTTTACAAGCTGATTTTAATACAAAAATGATTATTTTACAAGCAGAATTGACAAATGGGGAATTATCATTAAGAAAAGAATGTAAATATTTGTAAACATTTGTAATAAAACACTAAAGTTTTAAAAAAAAATGCCGATAACATATCTGTAAGCAAAAACAAATACATAACCCCAGAGAATATAATTAGGAAAGGATTTAGAAGTATGCGTATCGAAAACGAAATGGTATCAAGATTTAACAGACAGGAGAATTTAGAAATGAACAATTTTGAAATGTCATTGTCACAAGAATTGGACTTCTTCTTTGATAATGTAATGGACACCGTAGTCGACTATTTCAAAGAAGAAGTCACTGTATAAATTTCCTTTTCCACTCAATAAAGACTCAAAAATACATTTTCTCCAATCGCTGTAAGTTAAACTTACAGCTTTTTGTTATATAATTAATTTATGACAATAAAATCTTGGACAGATTATTTTTTAGATATGGCAAAAACGTGCTCGTCACGTTCAAATTGCCTTCGCGCGCAAGTTGGTGCTGTAATTGTCGGTCAGGACAAAAAAATTAAGGCTACCGGATATAATGGCACGCCTTCGGGAGTCGAATCCTGTTACGAGAGAGGCGAATGCTACCGGATAAAGAATAAGATTCCTTCCGGAACCTGTTATGAAACCTGCAGGTCAATACATGCCGAACAAAATGCAATCATTCAAGCAGGTCAGGACAGGTGTATGGGTGCTTCAATGTATATTTACGGGCATAATTTTATCTGCATTTTATGCAAAAGATTTATTGTTCAGGCTGGCATCATTGATGTATATTTAAAAAAAGATGATAACTCGCCTATTCTTCACGTTTCTGTAGAAGATATAAAGCGCGAACTTGAAAATCCGGCATACGCCAGCCAGTAATATTTAACAGAGGGAAATAAAAAAATGTTATTACATACAATTGATGAAGTCAGAAAAACACGAAACGAATGGAAAGGGCTTAAAGTAGGTCTGGTGCCGACAATGGGAGCGTTGCACGAAGGACACTTAAGCTTAATCAAAAAGGCAAAAGAAACTTGTGATAAAGTTATAGTTTCCGTATTTGTTAATCCTATCCAGTTCGGGCCGTCGGAAGATTTTGACAAGTATCCGAGAACTCTGGAAAAGGATTACGAATTATGCAAAGATGCGGGAGTCGATATTGTATTTGCGCCTTCACCTAAAGAAATGTACGGCGAAGGACAGAGACTCTCTAATGATACTCTGACTTATGTCTGCCCTCCGTTTTTCTATGTTAACAAATTATGCGGTAAAACAAGAACCGGACACTTTGACGGAGTTTGCACGGTTGTTTTGAAATTGTTTAATATAGCTCAGCCTGATTATGCATTTTTTGGACAAAAAGACGCCCAGCAGGCTGTTATTATAAGAAAAATGGTTAAAGATTTAAATGTTCCGATTGAGATTATCCAATGTCCGATTGTAAGAGAAGCTTCAGGTCTTGCCTTAAGCTCAAGAAATAAATACTTAACTGAAGACGGGAAAAAAGACGCATTGGCATTAAGCCGGATTCTAAACAATATAAAGGCTTGCTTTGAAAAAGGCATTAATGATATAAATGCACTAAAAGAAACAGCTTACAGCTATTTAACCGATAAACATGATTTGGAATATCTTGAGATTTTAAATCGTGATACTCTTGAAGAGCAGGAAAAAGCTGATAAAAATTCAATTGTACTTATCGCTTGCAGAGTAGAAAATGTAAGACTAATTGATAACATTTATTTAGGAGAATAAAGAATGCACGACTTAATGGTAGCTCTTTTCAAATTCATAAAAAGCTTCTGGCAGTTTATGAAAATTGTAATTGTGTTTTGTATCCTTATGCTTTTGTTCTTCTGGGTGGAAAATCTTACCGGAGCAAATTGGGACTGGCTGAATTTTATCAGAGGTTTTTTGGAATGGCTGGTGAAGATGGGGGATTCTATATATTCATCCTCGATAGATTTGTTTGGGGCCGTTTTTGAATTCAAATTCTTCAATGCACTAATCATTCTCGTTATAATGTTTTACTTGATGAATCTGTTTATAATAATTACAGAAAAAATTGAAGATATCTACGATGACAGCTGGAGGGCATATAAAAAGGCTGAAGAAAAAATCCTGAACAAAACGCTGGCAGAGGATGTTAAACGTGAAGAAAAGAAAATAAATAAGTATATGGTTCTTATTCATACAGATTTAAAAAAGAAATTTTCTCATAGAGAATTAAATATAAATATTGATGAACAAAATCAATTAATGAATAAATTTATTTCAGAAAAAACAGGAATAAAATCAATGAATTATGATGGCGGTTTTTTATACCAGTTTAACAGTTTTAATGAAATCGATTCTGTTTTGGATACTCTATTTAAAGTTATCCATTCAAATGCTCCGCTCGATTATTCAATCTGTATTCAGGCGGGAGAGGATTTAACTCAATTAAAAAAACTTGCAGATTTAAAACATTTCGGAAAAATCACTATTGCTGCTGATACCGCCTACAGATACAGGTTTAATACATCGCACAGATACGGTGCTTCACAGATTGGAATATTCCAGGACGGCGATAAAACTTTAGAAGTGCATGAGTTTAAAGAAATTCTGTAGTATAATAAAACACAAGGATAATAAAGGAGTAAATATATGAGATATGACGCGGGTGAAGTAATTACGGCAATGGTAACACCATTCAACGAAAAAAGAGAAGTGGATTATGAAAAAGTTGAGTCTTTAGCGTATCAGCTTGTAAATACAGGTTCTGATGCAATCCTTGTTACAGGTACTACTGGTGAATCGCCGACATTAACGCATGAAGAAGAAATCGAAATCTTGTGCAGCGCAAAACGTGCCATTGCAGGCAAGGGTAAGCTAATTATGGGCACAGGCTCTAACTCAACTGAAACCGCAGTTATGATGGCTAAAAAAGCGGAAAAAGAAGGCGCAGACGCAATTTTATCTGTTGTTCCTTACTATAACAAACCTTCTCAGACCGGTATGATTGAACATTTTTCTGCTGTAGCAGAGGCGGTTGAAATTCCGGTTATATTATACAATATACCTTCACGCACCGGAGTTAATATGTCTGTCGATACGATTAAGACACTTGCAAGAAAATATCAAAATATTGTTGCCGTTAAGCAAAGCTTCGGTGATATGGACGTAATCACAGATATAAAAATGAACTGTCCTAAGGATTTTACAGTATACTCAGGAGATGACAGCTTAACACTTCCAATGCTTTCACTCGGTGCACACGGTGTAATTTCTGTTGCATCACATCTTTTCGGAAAAGAAATTAAATCAATGATTAGAAACTTCAAAACCGGCGATGTTATGACTGCTAAAAATATGCACCAGAAACTTTATCCGATATTCAAAAAGCTATTCATGGCGCCGAATCCGGTACCGGTTAAAGCAGCTTTAGCATATAAAGAAATCATTGAAGATTACGTAAGACGCCCGCTGGTTGAACTAACCAAGGCAGAAAAAGCCGATTTAATCTTTACATTGGATTCTATATAATCCAATCAGGCAAGATTCTTATTTTCAGATTTGGGATAAAATTATAATCATATATATAAGGAGTACATAGATGAAAAATAAACTGATACTGTTTTGGGCAATTGTCCTTATTGTCATAGCATCTATTGTGACAATTTGCGTCAAGCCTACAAAACTGGGTTTGGATTTGGTAGGCGGCTCACGCCTCGTATTAGAAGCACAGACAACTGACACCATCGCACAAATTACGCCGGATATGATGTCAAGCTTGCAGTTTGCAATCGAAAACAGGGTTAACAAACTCGGTGTTTCCGAAACCGTTGTTCAAAGATCCGGCGACAGACGTCTTGTTATTGAAATCCCTGATGTTTCTGACTTGAATCAGGCAAAAGCATATTTAGGCGAAACTGCAGAACTCGATTTCAGAAAACCCGTTATGAAGGAAGGCGAAGCTGAATGGGAAGCTACAGGACTTACCGGTAAAGATTTATCTAAAGCAAATTTGAGTACAAACTCACAAAACGGACAGTGGGTTGTGGATTTAGAGTTCAATAATGAAGGAACTAAAAAGTTTGCTGATTTAACTAAAAAACTCGTCGGCCAGCCGATGGCCATATTCTTTAACGGAGAATTACAATCAGCACCTGTTATTAGAGAACCAATTACGGGCGGACGCGCACAAATCTCCGGAGGAGACAGCGGGTTTGCTTATGAAGAAGCTAAGAAAATGGTCGACCTTCTAAACGCAGGCGCACTTCCCGTTCCGGCAAAAATTATTGAAGAAAATACCGTTGGACCGACTCTCGGCGCTGACAGTATTGCGAAATCAAAAGTTGCAGGAGCTATCGGTTTAGGTTTCGTTATGATATTTATGGCGCTGTATTACCGCGCACCGGGGCTGATAGCTGACGTTGCTCTTGTAATATACGGCCTAATGCTGTTTGCTCTGTTTAAAGCCATTCCGGTAACACTTACTCTTGCCGGTATTGCAGGTTTTATCCTGAGTATCGGTATGGCAGTTGACGCGAACATTCTAATCTTTGAAAGAACAAAAGAAGAATTAAGGGCAGGAAGAACTCTCTTTACCGCTATTAATTCCGGTTTCGACAGAGCGTTCACAAGTATTTTCGATTCCAATATGACTACGATTATTACCTGCACAATCCTTTATTTCTGCGGAACAAGTATCGTTAAAGGCTTTGCGCTTACTCTGGCAATCGGTGTTATGGTCTCAATGTTCAGTGCAATTACTATTACCAAAAACTTCATGCACTTAATATTCGGCACAGGAAAACTCCAGCACCCGGCATTGTTTGGTCTAAAAGCCAGTGAAATCGATGAAGGTTACCAGGCCGTCGAAACAAAACGCGAAAAAGCCAAATTCGGTATCCTCGACTAGTGCTACGCACGTAGATATTTGGTCGGGAGACACATAAAGTAAAAAAGAGGAAAATAATATGAAATTAAAACTAGATATCGTAAAATACAGATTTTTATTTCTTGCACTTTCAGCAGTTCTTCTTCTGCCGGGAATAGTTGCAATGATTTATTCAACAATAACATATCCGACACATACACCCGTAAAAGTCGGGATTGACTATACAGGAGGTACAACCCTCCAATATGGAGTAAAAGAACAAATTTCTAACAATAAACTTTCAGATATAAGACAAAAACTCGAACAGGGCGGCGTCGAAAACCCATATTTGCAGATTATTAATGTTAACGCACAAGATGAAAGCGGACTGAAAGCTATTCTTTCTGTAAGAACAAAATTCATTGAAGAAGGCTCTTCTGATCAAGATAAAATTACTAATATTGTAAGTCAGGAATTCACATCTCCAGAACTTGTCCAAGTTTCATCCGTCGGACCAACTCTGGGTATGGAATTATTTAAAAATTCATTAATCGCATTTACACTTGCACTTTTAGGGATTATTGCATACCTGACATTCAGATTCCAGTTTGATTACGCTTTCGCAGCAATTTTAGGGCTTGTACACGATGCCTTGTTTGTATGCGGTGTATTCTCTATATTAGGACTGCTCTATGATGTACAAATAGATGCATTGTTTATCACAGCCCTGCTTACAGTAATAGGTTTTTCAGTACACGATACAATCGTTGTATTTGATAGAGTTAGAGAAAATTTAAAATACTATTCTAAAAAGATGACATTCAGCGAAATTATGAATGCAAGTATTAACCAGACACTTGCAAGAAGTATTAATACTTCGCTTACAACATTGCTTACATTACTTGCACTCTACCTGTTCGGCGGAGTTACAACAAAGGATTTCGTACTCGCTATGATTTTAGGTATCGCAGCCGGAACTTATTCAAGCATTTTCTTCTGCTCAACGCTTGTTGATATTTGGGAAGATTGGAAACTGTCAACAAAAACAGTTTCAACATAAATTTAGAGAGGGCGGGCAATTTTATTGCCCGCCCTTTTTTGTAACACTTTCGTTACAAACTGGCAAAATTTTTAATTCAGAGATATTTTTATATTGTGAAGATAACACTAATTAATTATAATCTATTTATATCACGAACCAACAAAGTGAACGCTAATAAGTATTCTCAACCAATTGGGCTGGGAAGTGTCTCACCTACTGATACAATATCATTCGGACGCTCTGCTAAAAATGCAGAAGCTTTAAGGGAGCTAATGGCATACAATATTCCAGATATGTACTCAGGTAAAACATTATTAAACCCTAAGGACATGGAAAACTTAATTTCAAGCCACGTCTTCTCTGGACCAATATCAGAAGTAGTAAAAGCATTAGAACCATATAAAAAATGCCTGCATAAAGTCGAGACCTCAGTCTTTTCAATAATAAAATCAGCTTCAAAAACCAGACCCAAAGCAACAATGGCCGAAATCATAGAAAAAACAGCACCAATTCATCTCAAAAGATTAAGGCATATACAAGCTCCCATTTTTAATCAACTATATACACTTTCAAAAGAAATGCCTGAAGAGCAGCGCAACGAGTTTAAAACACTAATGGATATAACAGAAAAAAAACTCAATGATGAACCAATCATCCAACTCTTTAGTGCAAAAGAATTTAATTACAAGCTCAAACGCATCGCAGAAGAAATTGAAGCAGGGAAAAATCCAGAAGAAATCTCTATAATAAACACAATTATGTATCTGGCCTCCAAAATGCCAGAAAAAACTGAAAAAGAACTATTACCGCTAGAAAATATTTCTTCAAAAGTGCAGCGCAATAAAAAACTTCGGACACAGCAGACAATAATACGACAACGCAGCGACATATTAAAACAAATTGAATGTTTAAAAATAAACTCAACTTTAGCAGATAATTATGAATTAGACAGACTTTTACAACAAACCCGCGCAAAAATTTTCAATATTCCGGTTAAAACCTCATTTAACCGAAAATCATTTATATATGAATTAAAAAAGATAACTGATACATTAAAAGATACCAAACTAAAACATAAAATAATAAAAACAGCCATAAAACTTCCGACATCGCATGATGATTTATCAGCATTTATAGTTAAATCATCAGACTACTCGTCTGCAAAAATCGGCTACAATCTTATAGCTCCATCAGAAGGCAGTATTGAACATTTAATTCCACACAATAAATCAGGTAATGACTTACTCTCAAATTATGGTCTTGCTTCCAAATACTACAATTCCGAGCGTGCAGACCGTTCTATGTCACAATATTTACGCCTTCACCCAGAAATATACAAAAATTGCCAAAAACAAGTTAATAGATTAGTAGAATTGTATAAAAATGGAACATTTGAGAAAATAGGCCTTAGTAAATGGTATATAATTAACTTTGTGCAACAGATGTATAAACTCTCTCCCCCGGAAAAACGTATGGTTTTAGATTTAAGTAATTTGTTATAATAAATAATAAAAATATGCCGCAACTCGGAATTGAACCAAGGACACAGGGATTTTCAGTCCCTTGCTCTACCAACTGAGCTATTGCGGCATATTTTATGTAATTTTCAAAGGGTTGGTAGAGCAAGCTCTACGTTTTCCCTATACGTTTCGCCTCGCGGCTCCACTGGGGAGCTATTGCGGCATATTTTATATTTCCTATTGTACCCGCTAAATATTAATAATCAAGTGGTTTATTTACTCTTATTTACCCCTATGATTTCGGAGCAAGCCACGTAGTAACATTTCTGCCTTCTATCATTGGCTTCTTTTCGACACTTATTGAATCATCTGCCAAATCTGTTATAAATCGGTTTGCTAAATCCATAGCCAAAGATGAATGCTGCATCTCACGCCCGCGAAGCATTACGACTAATTTTACTTTATTACCTTGAGAGATAAACTTCCTGATACTCTTCAGTCTTACTTCATAATCGTGCGTATCTATCTTATAGCGAACCTTGACCTCTTTTATATCAATGACATGCTGCTTCTTCTTAGCTTCCTTAGCCTTTTTCTCCAACTCATATTTATATTTGCCATAGTTTAAAATCTTGGCTACAGGCGGAGCCTGGTTAGGACTTATTACAACCAAATCCAAATCGGCTTCTTCTGCCATTT
>CALUSZ010000068.1 GCA_944323495.1 Candidatus Gastranaerophilales bacterium | reverse complement strand
TAACTTATCTGTTTTTGGGAACTGCAAGGGCGGCTCTTATTCCTTTCTGTGCAATACCGGTATCACTTATCGGCGTATTTATATTTATGGCGCTGATGGGATTTTCAATAAACCTTTTAATCTTGTTCGGACTGGTGCTTGCGGTAGGTCTTGTTGTAGACGATGCGATTGTTGTACTTGAAAACACCCAGCGTCACATTCAAGACGGAAAAAGTCCAAAAGAAGCTACTGAAATTACAATGCAGGAAGTTTTCGGCGCCGTTGTTGCAACATCCCTCGTACTTATGGCTGTATTCGTACCGGTTTCATTTATGACTGGTATTACAGGGCAGATGTACAGACAATTCGCCGTTTGTATTGCAACTTCTATCGGTTTATCAACAATCGTTGCTCTTACGCTTTCACCGGCTCTCTGCACTATTATTCTTAAATCAGGAGATGAAAAAACAGATTTTGAATTTATCCAAAAATTTGAAGACTGGTTTAACGGCGTAAGAGATAAATATCTTCATACGGTTGAATATTTTGTAAATGCACCGAAAAAGACACTGTTAGTGCTACTAAGCGTAGTTTTATTTATTCTCTTTATGTTCAAAATTACTCCTACAGGATTTCTGCCGGATGAAGACAGAGGAGCGCTGTTTATTCAAGTACAGCTTCCGGACGGCGCTACTTTGACAAGGACTGCAAATGTTGTACATAAGCTTTCAGATGAGCTTACACAAATACCAGGCGTAGTTTCAGTTATACAGGTTAACGGTTTTTCCGGCGAAAATACAGCATTTGTTGTTGTAAGGCTTGAACCTTGGTCACAGAGAAAATCTGCAAAATTATCTATTAACAATATTATGAAACAGGCAAATGCTATTACTGCAAAATACACAGAAGCTAATACCTTCGTAACACAGCCTCCTGCAATAAGCGGTATGGGTATGTTCGGCGGTTTTGAATACCAGCTTCTTGATAAAGGCGACAGAACATCTGATGAATTATATGCACAAGCCCAAGAACTCCTTAGAGCTGCAAGACAAGATCCGGCATTTTCAAGCTTATATACATCATTTACATCTTCTCTCCCACAGGTGATTGTAAAGATTGAAGAAGAAAAAGCAATGGCACAGGGTGTTGATATTTCCGAAATTTATTCAACGCTTGCAGCCCAGTTCGGCGGAACATACATAAATGACTTCAATAAATACGGGCGTGTTTACCGTGTTTATATGCAGGCTGATGCCCCATACAGAGCAGTTATGGGGGATTTAAGCAAAATTTATGTAAAAAATAAACAAGGGAAAATGGTTCCTCTAAATGCCGTTGTTACGACAGAAAACATTGTCGGACCTTATCTATTGAACAGATTTAACATGTATCCGTCTATTGTTATTAACGGAAACCCGGCAAACGGTGTAAGTTCAGGTGATGCAATGAAGGCTATGACTGAAATATCAGACAAACTACTTCCTAAAGATATGGACTTTGCCTGGTCCGGAACATCGCTTCAAGAACAGCAATCCGCAGGACAAATAGGTCCGGTGCTTACAATGGCATTAACTTTCGTTTACTTATTCCTTGTTGCACTGTATGAAAGCTGGACGCTTCCTGTTGCAGTATTATTAATATCTCCGGTTGCATTATTAGGAGCGTTGTTCTTCCAGTATGTATCAGGACTTTCACTTGATATTTACGCTCAGGTAGGACTCGTTATGTTAATTGGTTTGAGTACAAAGCAGGCTATTTTGATTGTAGAGTTCGCAAAAGATGCAATGGAAAAAGACGGACTTAATTTTAGAGATGCCTCACTTCAAGCTGCAAGACTACGTTTTAGAGCAGTTATGATGACAAACATTGCATTTATTTTAGGTCTCCTGCCTTTAGTATTTGCAAAAGGCGCCGGCGCGGGAAGCAGGCACTCTATAGGGGTTTCTGTTTTCGGAGGAATGCTTGCTGTAGCATTTTTAGGAAGTATACTTGTACCGGCATTCTTTGTATTAACTAATCTTATGAAGCAAAAAACAGGAGAATATATAAAAAAGATAAGGAGCAGAAAAAATGAAAAAAATTAGACTTCTTATTGCATTTTTTATATTTATACTGTGTCTTCAAACCAGCTGTTCAGCATCTTTCTTGCATAAAGAAACTAATCTCGGTAATAAAATACAAAAGGAAGAGTATCCGGACAGTAAGGATGTAGAACCCAAAGTTGTTAAAGAAGATGTTACTGTCATAAAAGGCGGTGTAGAAAATACGCTTGATATTACCTTGGAGGATTGTCTGAAGTTTGCGTTAGGAAATAACCCGAGAATACAAGCCGCAATGCAGGATGTATTTGCTTCTGACGCAAGAATAAGACAGGCATGGGCATCATATTTCCCTCAATTCGGCTGGCAGACAGGCTACACGAGGATAAGACAATTGCAATTGTCAGACGTTTTCCGCCAAAATTTAATATTTAACTACTTCGTACTGGGTCAAATCAGTGCCTCACAAATGCTGTATGACTTCGGTGTAACACAAAATCAGGTTACAATAAGAAAATTAGATAATCAAGGCTACAAAATAACATTAACCGGGACAGTTAATGATGTTATCTGCGAAGTAAAAAAAGCTTATTACAATCTGCAATATGCAATTGAAGCAAAAAAAGTTGCAGAAGATTCTGTAGCAAGATACGCTTCTTTTTATGATCAGGCAAAGGCCTTCTATCAAGCGGGCACAAAGCCAAAAGTTGATGTAACGATTGCAGAAGTAAATTTAAGTAATGCAAAATTAACCCTCATTCAAGCAGAAAACGCGGTTG
>CALUSZ010000067.1 GCA_944323495.1 Candidatus Gastranaerophilales bacterium | reverse complement strand
CCTAAAAATAGTGCTGTAAAAATCGCTATTGTTAATCGTGACTGCTTCAAACTCTTTTCCTTTTCCATAATAAATTCGGGAATAAATAGCCCAATATTTTCTTATAAGATTATACAATAAAAATATTTTTATAAACATAAAATGCTACGATTTGTTAAATATCTGAGGTTGAAAGATTGACACAAGTATATGTTCGTCTTACGATTAAAGTACTCTAGTCGAAATTTTCTTGCCGGATTTGACGGCTGGAGGGATGACGTACCCCCTGAAAGTTTTCAGAGGTTAGTCAAAAAAGAACAGGTCGTGTGACATTCAGATTTGTTCTTATGATACTAAAAAAGGTAAAAGGAGAAAAATTATGCCTACAATGAATCAGCTTGTGCGTTCAGAACGCAAAAAGCTAAAAGACAAAACCAAATCGCCGGCTTTAATGGAATGTCCTCAAAGACGCGGCGTATGTACAAGGGTTTATACTACAACCCCTAAAAAACCTAACTCTGCATTGAGAAAGGTTGCCAGAGTCAGACTTACTAACGGATTTGAAGTAACTTCTTATATCCCTGGTATCGGACACAACCTGCAAGAACACAGTGTTGTTCTAATCAGAGGCGGAAGGGTTAAAGACCTTCCTGGTGTAAGATATCACATTGTACGCGGTACTTTAGATACAGCAGGTGTTGCTAACAGAACTCAAAGCCGTTCTAAATACGGGGCTAAGAGAGCTAAAGGAGGGAAGAAATAATGTCTAGAAGATCTAAACCGGAAAGAAGAATTCCTACAGCTGACCCGATTTACAACAGCGTTGATGTTTCTAAATTTATTAACAGAATTATGAGACGCGGTAAAAAATCGCTTGCTGAAAAAATATTCTATTCAACAATTACAAAAGTTGAAGAAAGAACAAATGAAAAAGGATTAGAAATTTTCCAAAAAGCAGTTACAAATGCTACTCCGTTATTGGAAGTTAAAGCAAGACGTATCGGCGGTTCTACTTATCAGGTACCGATTGATGTTAAACCTGATAGAGGTTTTGCACTTGCTTCTTCCTGGATTATTGCAGCAGCTAAAAATAGAAACGGCAAATCTTTTGTTGAAAAGCTGACTAACGAATTAATCGATGCTTCAAACGGAAATGGTGCTGCATGCAAGAAACGTGAAGACACGCACAGAATGGCTGAAGCTAACAAGGCTTTTGCTCACTACAGATATTAATACTTATTTATTAATATAAAAAATCCGGTATCTAAAATATACCGGATTTTTTTTAATACTTAATATTTGTAAAACCTGTTGTTATCAATGCGATATTGAATTTATCAGCCGCCGCAATAACGTCCGCCCCCGCCTCCGGAAGTATCATCAGCTTAATCCTTCCCTGGGCAGCGGCATTAACATCATGGACTGATACAGGCATATCCGAAGCCAAAACCGCATCCTTTGACTTATCGCAAGAATAGTCCAGTGCATATTCGACTGAAACTGTATGAAGGCCTTGAGAAATTGCAGTTGTCTTTAAATCTTTTGCAATTACAATAGCCTGAGAATTTGCATATTTTGCTACTTTCCACGCAAATACCGCATCCTCAATCTGCTCTACCGTGGGTTTTGTATTTGAAACTACTTTAAAAGTATCTTTTATGAGTTCACTATGATTTGGAGTTTGCCTTAAAATACCCAGCGGTGTTACCCTTACATCATCCGTCAAATATTTTTTATAATCACATAGCGGAGTATGTATTTCTATATAGGATATATTCTTTTCTTCCAGAAGCTTTAAAGCATTAGGAGTAAATTTTGGAGCCGCTATCTTATTAGTATCTTTAAGCATTTTTACAATATCACTGTTTACTTCCGCTGAAGCTGTAATAACTGAATTCACAAACTCAATAGGATTACAGTCTATTACACTTATAAGAGCCTCTTCCAGAGATTTTCCCAGAGCTGCTGCACATATGCCGCAACCAGAAACAGCAGTTACAGCATTTACATCAAAAAATTCGCTTATTACACTCAAACCTTTAGAGACCGACAAAATATCCACAAAACTTAGACACCCATGAGCAGTGTAATCTATTGTTTTTTCCCCAGCTTCCAGACTGGCACTCTGATTAGGATTTTCTCCCGATGTTATTTTTATTTCATTAATATTCATACTCAAACTCCTTACTGTCCTATAGGTGCTGTTGTTATTGGCACAGGTGCATACGGAACTTCTGTTCCGGCTGCAGGCGCTGCAGTATTTTCCGGAGCACGCTGCTGTTCAACTTCAATAGTTGGAACTTCTTTCTTTTTTATAATAGACGGTATTTGCATAATATTATTTGGCTTAATACTGTCCGGTTTAATAATAGGTGCCTCCGGCGGAGCATTCTTCTGTTGTTCCTCAAGTTCTTTTGCCTTTCTCTCCTGCTCCTCTAATTCTTTTTTAGCTTCGCTTTGAGGTATAATAGATACTCCTGGAGCTTTAAACGGATTTAATATCACCTCCGGATATTCAAAGTCAGAATTTCCATACGGTTCAGTTGCTACTTGCATAACATCTTTCCATATACGCGCCGGAACTGTACCGCCGGTAAGTTCTCCCATTCTTGAATTATCATCATTACCGACCCAGACACCCGTCACTACATCCGGAGTAAAACCAATAAAGTAAGCATCTTTACAATCATCAGTCGTTCCTGTTTTCCCTGCCGCAGGTTTTCCTATATTTGCAGCACGTCCGGTACCATTTGTAATTACAGTTTTCATTATAGCTGTCATTGTAGCTGCAGTATTAATATTTAAAACCTTGCTAGTACGGGCTTTTTTGGCTTCATATAAAACTGTACCACGAGAAGATTCGACACGCTCTATTGCATACGGTTCTACTTTAAATCCGCCGTTTGCAAATACACCATATGCCCTCGTCATTTCAAACAATTTTACGCTGTTTGAGCCAAGAGATATTGTATAATCATACGGTATAGGAGTTGTTATACCCATTACACGTGCAAGCTGAATTACCGGTCTTACACCGATTGCATCCATAAGTCTTGCAGTGCAAACATTGGATGAAACCATAAGCGCCGTATATAATGGAATAGGACCTCTATATTTGTTACCATAGTTTTTGGGAGTCCAATCACCTACTTTAAAGGGCAAATCATCTATCATATCATTTGGAGAATACCCCTTTTCAATGGCTGCTGTATAAATAAAAGGCTTAAATGCGGAGCCTGACGGACGCAAAGACTGGGTAACTCTATCGTATTGACTCTTAGTATAATCCTTGCCGCCTGAATATACAAGAATTCTTCCATCTATAGGACTGAATGAAAATACTGCTGCCTGATTTTTATCGCTTCTTAAGCCCCAGGCATTTAAATTTTTTAAAATAGCTTCATTTGCTTTAACCTGAGCTTTGTAATCTAGTGTAGTTACAACTTTATATCCGCCGTTTACTATCTCATCTTCTGTAAATCCTAGTTTATAAAGTTCTTTCATTACATAATCACAAAAATACGGAGCCTTATTAGTAGCATACATAATAGGCATGGTTGAAAGCACTATTGGAGCCTTTTTTGCATTCTCATAAGTTTCCTTATCTATGTATTTCATCTTATACATTCTAAGCAAAACCTGGTTTCTGCGTTTTTCAGCTAACTTTTTATTATTATAAGGTGAATACACTGAAGGTGCCTGTGGAAGCCCTGCAATTAAAGCCATCTCAGGCAAGGTTAACTGATTTAAATTTTTGTTGAAATAAATTCTTGCAGCCCCCTTAACTCCATATGCACCTGAGCCTAAATATACATTATTTAAATACATTTCTAAAATCTTATCCTTAGAAATGGTTTTCTCTATCTGTGCTGCGACCTGTAATTCCTTAATCTTTCTTGTAAATGTTTTTTCATTAGATAAGAATAGTATCCTTGAAAGCTGTTGTGTTATAGTACTTGCACCCTGCACAACATGACCGGCCAGAATATTTGCCACCATAGAACGTGCAAGCCCGAGAATATCATAGCCCGGATGCTTATAAAAATTTTTATCTTCAGTAGCAATAAGAGCATTAATAAGCTGTTCCGGAACTTCTTTAAGCTCAACATTTGAATAAGTATAAGCTGCAAATGTCTTAATAACTTCACCGTCTGCGGCACAGAATGTTGTTACAATATTCGGTTTCAAAGTATTTAAATTCTTTATCGGCGGAAGTGATGCCAGATATAGTTTTAAAGCAAGCATTCCCGCAAGCAATACGCCCAACCCAAACACTATAAATCCTGTAATAAAACTTAAAACAGGATTATCCACCATAACTCTTTTTGATTTTTTTTTCCGATTTTTTGGAATACTATAATTTCCCATTGTTTTTTTCTCACAAAATTAGTACTATGTTAATATTCTATCAAATAAATAGTTTATCGGAGATTTTTTCTACGAAATGTTAAGTTTTTTGACAAATCTAAAAAATGAAATTTTATCATATTTTGTTCCCGAAAAGGTCGAATACAAGATTACCGGTAAATGCCTCAAGTGCGGGAAGTGCTGTAAATATATGTACAGCTTCGATACTTATACAACAACAGATTTTAAAATAATGCAATTCCTCTTTCCGGCATACAGGAGGTTTTACATAAGAGGGAAAGATGAGGAAGGAAACCTGATTTTTGCCTGCAAATATGTAACAGAAGAAGGTTTGTGTTCTGTATATAATAAACGTCTTAAAATGTGCAGAAATTACCCTGCAAAAAAGATTTCCTATCCAGGCAAACTTCACAAAGGATGCGGTTATAAAATTGAAGATAAAAGCTTTAAATCATATCTGCAAAAATCATCTGATTAAGTAATGTTAAGCAGAGCTATTGACAGATTTTAAAACATCATATATAGTGTAGTAACTACAATTAATAAGGGATAAACATTGACTAATCTAAATTCACATATTAACAGCTTTATGACCCGAAAATCTATTATGATTTCGGTGATTAAGCTATGTTGTTTTTATATGAATTTACAAGATTAGAAACATAAAATAACACACTATCTTTTAAGGCTTGTAAATTCGTACGAAAGAAATTTACAAGCCGGTTTTTTATACTTATTATGAGGAGGACACACAAATGAGAATCAGCCCGATTACAGCAAACTTCCAAAGGTACAACATACCTAAACAAAAATTAAGACAAGCACCTGACAATTCAATTAATGTAGAAAAACTGCCACAGGCTGTAAATTACTACCCTGTAAATTTTAAAGGTGTCCCGATGACAGTCAATGAAATTGCCAAACAAATTCCACTGGAAGATAGATTAGCATCTATTTTTCAAAATTTTAAACTTGGAGATTTAATCCTTGTAGGGAAAAACCTTAACGAAAGCGCAAAAAAAATGTACAATACAACAAATATTGTCAAAAACGCTATAAAACGAGGTTTTTTTATTGCGGATGACAATCTAAACGGAAATATAGGTTTTATTAAAAATATGCTTGGTGACACAGAAGTTATTAACCTTAACGACTCTGACATAAATTTAATAAGCGACAACAAAACATATAGCATGAACCCCAAAGAAAGCTTTTATGTAATAAACGGAGATGTTCTCGATATTAACGGCAGTCTGCTAAAAATTAAAGATAAGTCAAAAACAGATTTAAGTATGTTTCGTAAAAATTTCTGCAAAGCATTTGATTTTCAAAAAGAAGTTGAACCACAGATTGAAAAAATCAATAAAAAGACGTTATCAACTCTTATACAAAAGAAACATAAAACCGCAACCCCTGTCACTTTCGCACAGGTTGGCGGAATGAGCAAGCTTAAAGATGCTCTAAAAAAGGATATAATTTATCCTCTTCGCTACCCTGATGCATATGAAAATGTTGAATTAAACAGAGGATTTATCCTCTACGGCCCGCCCGGAACCGGTAAGACTCATATTGCAAGAGCGCTTGCAAATGAAGCTGACGCAAACTTTATAGGACTTAACGGACTAGATTTGGAGTCAAAATGGGTTGGAGAATCGGAAGCTAACTGGAGACAGCTATTTGAGGAAGCAAAAGCAAACCAGCCTACAATTATATTTCTAGATGAATTTGATGCTGTTGCAAGAAGCCGCGACAGCAAGGATGAATATGGAAATAAGGTTGTAAACCAGATTTTGACACTCATGACTGATATTGATAATGAAGGACATAATGTGTTTGTTATCGGAGCTACAAATAATTATAAAGCACTTGATAATGCAATTACACGCTCCGGTAGATTTGGAAAACACTATGAAATTCCGGCTCCGGATTTAGAGGCTCTCAGAGAAATTTTTGATATTCATTCCGCTAAAAAAGCTCTTGACAGCAATATTGACAAAGAAAATATGCTGAAAAAGCTTCATCAATATAAGGCTACTGGAGCCGATATAAGACATATTATTAATGAAGCACATACAAATGGTTTCGTAAGAGCAGGAATCTTTGAAAAAATGGACAATAAAACTTACACTCCGCAGGACAATAAAGAATTCAAAATAACGCAGGAAGATTTTGATAAAGCAATCGCAGATTTCCTAAAAGACAAAAACTCCAGCAACAGAAAACCAATAGGCTATATCTAATAAATACAGGGCTTGCATAAATGCAAGCCCTGTATAAAAAATACTCCCGGAGATGGATTCGAACCACCGTTAAAAGAGCCAGAATCTTTCGTCCTGCCGCTAGACGATCCGGGAATATTTAATTACCAATTATCCCAAAAATGTTTTTTCTCTTGAGAATTATTTTCTTTAGACTTCGGTTGAATATTTGTTTCACCGAAAGTATATGGATCCGAGGCATCCATAGCCCCTTTATTATATGTAAATGAACCTTTCGATTTATTTGTATGACCTTTTGTTTCATTTACAGGAGAAACGGCACTCTCTGAAGCAGGTTCTGTTGTATTAACCTTTGTTTCTGAATCAGGATTTGGCGCAGTTTCATTCTTGTATATTATATCATTAAAATCCTTTTTTTCCTGCGTATCAACAGTTTCAAATCTGGTATCACGCAGATATATAGACGGGTCTTTGCCTAAAAAATGCATTCTACCTAAATCATCTGTATAAATAGTTGAATTTGCCTGTGCAGCACAAATAAAAGCAGTGGCTGCCATTACTAAACTTAACGAAATTAGATTGATTTTTTTCATACTGTTCTCCTTAAGTTATAGAGTAATATTATTATATTACAAAATAATTAAAAAGAACAATAGCAAATTTAAAATTATTTAACTTTTATTTCATTAGTAATATCTTTACCGCCATATAAAACTACACTTTTTGCGAATACATAGTCATATTTATCACTCTGGGCCTTTTTCTCAATCTCAGTTTGAATGTTTTTCTCTATAGCAGACAGACGTGATGCATAATCTTTTTCCAGCGCTTGCTTTTTAGCGTTAAACTCTTTGGTATATTTATCCTCCAGCTGCAAAATCTTGGCACTATCTGTTTCATTAGATATAGCACCCCTTGCATTTACTATGATTTTGTTTAGTTCTTCCATTTTTTTCTCATGCTCTTGCTTTAATTGTTTTACCTGTGAAGAATTACTTACTATTTTCTGTAAATCAACCACAGCAATCGAATCTGCTGCAAAAACATTGCAAGACGCAAGAAAAAATCCTAACACTGTTATTACAAAACTTCTTTTTACAACTTTATCTTTCATTTGTGCCTCCTTAAATATCTAAATATTTATACCACTCACTAAAATTTTTTACATTCTCTATTCAGGCAAAAAATCAATTGAAATCCTTAGGGATTTAATCTAAAATGTATTTATGAAAAAATTAACATTAATATTTATTTTCATATTTTTAGCGATATCTCCCGTTCTGTCTGATGAATTTGAGATTAAGGATGTAAAGGGTTTAACCAAAGTAAACAGCGTTACGACTAATAGCGGTGAAGTTAAAGAAACATACAAACTTCAAGGTCAGATAGAATACGATGATAATCCGGTTGAAACAATTTATCTTGATGATGACATTGATAAACCACAGATTAATATACCTAAACGCTCGCTTACACTTCCGGTAAGTATATTAGATATAAAAACCAATACAAATACACCCAGGAGTGCCCTTGCAAGAGCTTCTGTAAGCCGTAATAATTTAAAAGATATACTGCCTTTAAGCGGCAATTTATCTGAACAGTTTCGCGGTGTAACATACGGAACCCTATGGGGAGAAGAACTATCATTATCGCAAATGGAATCTTCTACAGGAGTTTTTTTACGATATGATGCACCTAAATACTTTTCTCTTGATACAACTTTTAAACAGTCTGCATCGCAGGATATAGGTTCTCAATATGGAACAGTAAGAGTTACTCCTGAATGGCATATAACAGATAAGTTAACACTAAAAGACTCTTTTACCAATTATGTTGCAGCACCTAAGAACAAGAATGAAATAACAATTGTATATACTCCGGCACTAAAAAAATACGCAGAATCTTTGAAATTTGAACTTGGAGTTGCACAATCATATTATACAAACGGAAGACAAAGTTCTGCTGTCAGCTTTACTACCGGATTTAAGTTGTAATTAACAAAAAAATTTTATATAATCAGCATATGGTACAATACAGACGAAAAGAAAAAAGACCTAAAAAAGTAGTTAATAAGACTCGCAGAAGTAATGAAAATATAAACCAGGAAAGAAAACCGAAACAAACATCTTCTTCAAGCGGATTTTATTACTCGTTTTTGACTGTAATTTTACTTTTATGTCTTATTCAAATAACAGTAAGTGCCGTTTTAAATATTTCAAAAATAATTTCATATAAGGCTAAGATTATACAAATTACTAAAACACGAGATTCTGCAAAGGCCCTAAATGAACAACTGCAGGATAATATAAAGAATTTTTCCAATGTTACGGGACTTGAAGCAATTGCAAGAAATAATCTTAAAATGTCCGGAGAAGATGAAGTGCTGGTAATAATTAACACTCCTAAAAACGATGAAAAAGTAGAAAAATCTAAGTTTATTGGATTAAGAAAACATGATTAAAAATTTATTACAAGAAGGATTCGCTCTAAAAAATAAAGGGCACTATAAACATGCCATTGAAATATTTTATAAGGCTCTGGAAGAAGATAACTCCAGTATAGAGCTTTTGCTGGAAATTGCTGATTTGTATTACCTTATGGGGGATGATGAACGCTCTTTGGGCTATATTGAACAGATTTTATCGCAAAATCCGACACATATTGAAGCTTTAAGACTGTTAAAACAAATTTTTATCAGTAAAAATGCTCTGGCCGAGGCGGAACAGACCGCAAAAAACATATACTGCATTACACATAATACTAAAGATGCAGTTGAGATATTTAAGCTCTTAAATCAGCAGCACAAATATGATGAAATTTTTGAATACAGACTTGATGCGGAGGACTGCGCTATTTATATTGAACAGGCGCGTGCTTTATATTACAAAAAAGAATTTATACAGGCTGAAGAGTTATTAATAAAAGCTCTGGAAGAACAGCCCTGCTCTCAGGAAGGACTTCTGCTGCTTGGAAAAACTTATTACGCACAAAATAAAAAAAACAACTGTATTGACCTTTTGGAGAGATTTGATTACAACAGCGAGAATCCCGAATTATTCAATTTTACGGGGCTGATTGAATCTTATCAGGACAAATATACAAATGCAGCTAAAAACTTTAAAGAAGCCATCCGTCTCAACAATAAGGAATCTGTATATTATTTTAATCTTGCAAATGTATATTTTAAACAGGGCGATATAAAAAGTGCAAAAAAATACTATAATTTAGCTATCAATTTATCACCGGAAACCCCTGAATATCATTTTGCTCTAGCTAATTTATACTATTCCGGTAAACATTATAAAAGAGCACTAGAAGAATTAACTGACAATTTATTTGAATCCCGCCTGCTTCGAGCTATTATATTATACGAAACCGGCTATCTTGCACTTGCGGGCAAAGAATTAAACCTGCTGTATAAAGAACAGCCTTTAAATAGCATTGTGGCTGAATATAAAACAAAGATAGAGACAGAACTGGGCTTAGCTAAAAAAATCTAACTCTTTAAAAATATTAAAAAAATAATTCAGTCTTTCTTTGTCATGTAAATGCCAATACCCAATCAAAGCCTCAAACGCTGTTGCCTGCCTGTATATGGCTTGTATATTTTTTCTGCCTGCAGGAATTGGCAAGTTTCTTGCACGCCTTGCAATATCCAATTCCTCATCTGTCAATTTCTCAGTAATTATCATAAGCATGTCACGCTGAAAAGATGCATTTACTCTGTCAGTTGTAATTTTATGCAAATTTTGCGCGTTATTTGTCTTGAATACAGTATATTCCCTTACAAATAATTCCCACACAGCATCGCCTATATGCGCATAATTCCTAAGATTTATCAGATTATTTGACATACTCCGATTTTAACATAAAAACCCCTTTACAAAAAAAATTTATTTGGTACTATAAGATATGTAAATTAAATAAGACTGAATAATCCTCAGTAGCTCAATGGCGGAGCAACCGGCTGTTAACCGGTAGGTTGTTGGTTCGAGTCCAACCTGGGGAGTTTTTTATTACCATTTAAAATTTAGATTAGGTATAATATTTAAAGAGGGAAAGTATAAAGGAAATATATAAAATGAAATTAAGCACAACTACTGCAAAAAACTCGTTTAAGTATGGCTGGTTATTATCTAGAATTTGGCCGTACATTAAACCTTATATGTTTAGAATTATATGCGGATTTTTAGTTGCGATTCCGCTCGGGCTTTTAGACGGCGTGACAGCTTTTGCTCTAAAACCGTTTATGGATTATGTAGTAGGAAAACAAGACTGGGTTTTTCATATTATGAGTCATGAATTTACCCTAACCTGGCAGGTGTTTGCATTCATAATTCCGTTTGGTGTTATTGCGTTTGCCTGCTTCCAAGGGGTTTTAAGATATCTTAATGATTATATTTCAGCCTGGACATCACAGAGAATTACAAATGACGTTAAAATGGATTTGTTCCATAAACTTATATATATGGATCCTCAATTCTTTGATGAAAATTCATCAGGTATTATTATTTCAAGATATATGAGCGATCCGCAGACTGCTTCTGCAGGTATCGTTGATCAGATAAAAACGATTACAACAAGTTTATTCGGAGCCTTAGGTTTAATAACCGTTATGCTATATAGCTCCTGGAAACTCGCTTTTATAGGAGTTCTTGTCTTATGTATCGCATTTATTCCCGTAGCATTGATTAGAAAAAGAATCAAAGCAGCTTCTAATAAGAATATGGTTATTGGCGGTAATATTACAACTAATATTAATGAAACATATAACGGCAACAAAGTTATGACGGCGTATGCTCTTCAAGGGCGGCAGGAGCAATATTTTAAAGATCAAATCTGGGCATCATTTAATGTTAATATGTCACTAACCAAGCGCGCAGCATGGATGAGTCCTTTAATGTACTTGATAGCATCTTGCGGTATTGCGGTAGTATTAGGTTATGGTACACACCTTATAACTTCGGGCGATATGACTGCAGGAAGCTTTGCATCTTTTGTAACTTCTCTGCTTTTATTATACAAACCGGTTAAAACATTAGGTAACACCCTTACAAATATTCAAAATATCTTTGTTGCAATGGGCAGGGTTTTTGAATTATTTGATTTAAAACCTGAAATTAAGAATAGAGAAAACGCTGTTGCGATGAACGGACTAAATGATAAAATCGAAATTAAGAATGTCTGGTTTGAATATGTTCCTGACCAGCCGGTCTTAAAGAATCTAAACCTGACTATCAAAAAAGACGAAACGTTAGCAATCGTGGGTAATTCAGGCGGCGGCAAATCAACTCTTGTAAACCTTCTTCCGCGTTTTTACGATATAAAATCCGGTTCAATTACGTACGACGGGGTAGATATTAGAGATTTGACGGTAGAATCTTTAAGAGGAAATATTGCAATGGTATTTCAGGATAATTTCCTGTTTTCCGGCACAATAAGAGAAAATATAATGATGGGTAATCCAAATGCGACAGAAGAAGAACTTGAACTTGCAATAGAATCTGCGCATCTTCAGGAAATGATAGCAGATCTTCCTGATGGTTTGGATACGATGCTTGGAGAAAGAGGTTTAACGCTATCAGGCGGACAAAGACAGCGTGTTGCTATTGCACGTGCGATGATTAAGAAAGCTCCGATTGTAATTCTTGATGAGGCAACATCTGCTCTTGATAATAAATCAGAAGCGATTGTTCAAAAAGCGTTGGATAACTTAATCAAAGATAAGACTGTTTTTGTAATCGCTCATAGACTCTCTACAATTAAAAATGCCGATAGAATTGCAGTAATCAATGAAGGCGAACTTGTAGAGCTCGGAAACCATGACGAATTGATGTCTATTCCAAACGGACAGTACAAAGCTCTTTACGAAATGCAATTTAAAAAACAAGAGGCATTAGTTTAGATATATTCAAGCAGTTTTATAAGATTTTTTTCTTTAATAACCAGAGTTGCTTCTTTTTCCAAAATAGGTTTTGCACAAAAAGCGACTCTGGTTTTAGCATATTTAAACATACTCAAATCGTTAGCGCCGTCTCCAACTGCAATGGTATTCTCATCTTTAATTCCCAGAATCTTTTGAAGTTTTGCAAGCATTTGACCTTTAGAATCATTGAACATCATCTCTCCGCCAACAAGTCCCGTAAGAACGCCGTCTTTTGTATGAAGTATGTTAGAAAATTCTCCGTCTAAACCGAGTTTTTCTCCTAACGGTACGGTTGCATTCCTAAACCCGCCCGAAAAACAGATGACCTTATACCCTTTTTCTTTAAGCTTTCTTACGGTCACTTCAGCCCCCGGCATGAGGGGTAAATTTCTGCATATATTATTGACTTTATCTAAGCTTAACCCATTAAGTAAAGAAACGCGCTCAATAAGGCTTTCAAAAAAATCAATCTCACCATGCATAGCCCGCGTTGTGATTTCCCTGACTTTATCCTCTACACCGGCTTCCCGAGCAAGAAACTCTATTGTCTCACCGTCCATTAAAGTCGAGTCAAAATCAAATACAGCTAATTTCATAAGCTTAATCCTTTGCAGTAAGGTTCAGATACTTAGAGTTATGAACCCCGTCAATTTTGTTTATTGCATCAAGCGTTCTTTCATCAACCCCCGTATCAATACTTATTACCATGATTGATTCCGTTTCATGCTTGTCATTTTTCTGCACAACGTTCATTGAGGCAATATTGATATTATTTTCTCCGATAACCTGTGCAACTTTTGCAATCATAGACGGTTTGTTTACGTGCGGAACAAGAAGCATGTGTTTTTGAGGTCTTATGCTTGTCTCATAGTCATTAATTTTTACAATTCTCGGTATATCTTTTGCGACAAGCGCTCCTGATACGACAGCAGAACCGTTTTCTGTTGTTAATTTTACGGTTAAAAGTCCTGCAAAGTTACATTTTTTATTAGAACGGGTAGAGGTAATTTCAATTCCGCGTTTTTTAGCCAGATACGGAGCGTTAACATAATTTACCCCCTCAAGCATTGAAGATAAAACACCTTTTAAAACCGCAACTTCAAGCGGCTGAATATCAACACCTGCAAGATTCCCCTGTGTTGTAATCTCAATAGTCTTAACCCCGCCTCCGCTGATTTGTATTGCAATCTCGCCGGCATTTTCTGCTATCTGCATATAATCTTTAACCGGCTCAAGCTTGTCAGGTCTGAGAGATGGAATATTAACGGCAGATGATGCGGAACCTCCGCTTAAAACCTCTTTTATTTGAGATGCAACATCAAGCGCCACATTAATTTGAGCTTCCTCCGTACTTGCTCCGAGGTGCGGAGTCAAAACGATATGACCTTTACAGCTAATGAGCGGACACTCTTCTATATGAGGTTCGTTTTCATAAACATCAATAGCTGCTCCGCCAACCTGCCCCATATCAAGCGCTTCTTTTAAGTCAGATTCGTTTATAATTCCTCCTCTTGCGCAATTTATAAGACATACACCTTTTTTCATCTTTGAAATAGAATCTTTATTAATCATATTCAAAGTGTCTTTAGTTTTAGGAACATGAACCGTAATAAAGTCACATCTCGGCCAAAAATCTTCAAGATTTGAAATATACTCACCGCCCATCTTTTCAACAATTTCTTTGGAAGCAAACGGATCATATACAATAACCTTCATTTCAAATGCAAGCGCAATCTCTGCAACATGCGAGCCGATTTTTCCGAGTCCTATAATTCCTAAGGTTTTGTTATATAATTCTCTTCCGGTAAACTTTGACCTCTCCCATTTCCCGTCTTTTGTTGAAACAGCAGCCGGAACAATGTTTCTTGAAAGCGCAAGCATAAGAGCAACCGTGTGTTCGGAAGCCGCGATTGTATTACCGTCAGGAGAATTTACGACAATAACTCCGTTTTGTGTTGCAGAATCAATATCAATATTATCAACCCCAACACCTGCCCGGCCTATGATTTTGAGATTTTTTCCTGCCTCAATGATTTTGGACGTTACTTTTGTCTGGCTCCTTACCATTAATGCATCATATTGCGGAATAATTTTTATAAGCTCTTCTTCAGACATTGTCGGAAGAAAATCAACCTCCGCTGCCGGCGCAATAATTTTTCCTGCTAATTCATTTATCTTATCTGTAACTAAAACTCTCATTATACTTCTTCTCCTAAAGCCTGAATAACCGTCCTGACTCCTGCTCCCAATTCAAATTTATGTCCTAATTTATAAAGAACAGCCTCCAATGAGCCTACTGCCATAATCAAATCCCTATCAGATACAAATCCCAGTGTACCCATTCTAAAAATTTTATCCTTAAGCTGGTTCTGACCATTTGCAACAACAATATCAAAATCTTTTTTCATACCTGCTCTTATATCCGGAACCGAAATCCCCACAGGAGGTAAAATAGAAGTAATTGACCAGCTTGCATTTTTATCTTCTTTTACTAAAAGCTCAAGATTAATCGCTCTTAATGCTCTTCTTAAGGCCATAGCATGACGCTTGTGGCGTGCATTCATATTTTCAATTCCTTCTTCTTTTATCATCTTAAGAGCCTGGTTAAGTCCCACAATCAGATTTACAGCAGGCGTAAAAGGTGTTGTATCCCCATCAACAGCTTTTTTATGCGCACCCCAGTTGAAATAAAAACTCGGGTGTTTACAATTCTCATAAACCTTCCACGCCCTTTCATTTGCAGTCAAAAATGCTAACCCCGGAGGAATCATAAACCCTTTTTGAGAACCTGATACAAGAACATCAATCCCCCATTCATCAGGCCTAACCGGCATTGCACATACGGAAGTTACACCGTCCACAACAGATAAAGCACCATGCTCACGGATTATTGAACATAAAGTTTTTACATCGTTTGCCGCGCCTGTTGAAGTCTCGCTGTGAGTCAGGGTTACAATCTTTATTTTTTTATCTTTATCTTCACCAAGTCTTTTTCTTAAAACCTCCGGCTCAATAACTCCACCAGCTTCGACCTCGATTTTTTCAACCACAGCTCCCCTTGATTCAGCAATCTTTGCCCAGCGGTTTCCAAAGTTTCCCAGAGAAAGACATAAAACGTTATCCCCCTCATTAACCAAGTTTTCTAACGCAGCGCACATAGCACCGGTTCCGCTTGATGTGAACATAAAAACGTCGTTCTTTGTCTGAAAAACATATTTCAAATTTTCATATACCTCTTTTAAAATGGAGGAAAATTCCGAACTCCTGTGTCCAATCGGGTGCTTTGCAATCTCAAGCATTACAGACTCAGGCACCGGTGTCGGGCCCGGTATCATTAAAAAAGTTTTGTCTTTCATATATTACTCCTCCATCTTGAATATATCTATTTTGACATATTTTTTTGAAATGTAGTAATTATTCATAAAAATTAATAATTCATGCTATTGACAATTTGTTAGGCTTAGCTTACAATATTCCTCAAAGGCAGTGTTAGGATGACCAAACAAAATGAGCACGATAAAATCCATTGGCAGATATTTAGACCAGCCGCGTCTGGTAGAAAAGTTTTCACAAGCAGTGCCGCCTCTCTTAACAGCAGGAGCAAGCGGACTTGTTGTATATGATACATACCATACAAAACCGAAAAAACGCAAAAAAAGATTTATCCAAAATGGTCTGACTATGTTTGGGGCGGTTGCTTCTTCTCTTCTTGCGCCAAAAATAACCGCGAAATTGTTCAAAACCGCCCCGAAGATGGTTGGAATAAAGGAGATTGAAAAAAGAAATACAGATTTAGTTGAAAATTTTCTCAAAAAAAACAAAATTGGTAAAGAAACAGAGCCTATTTTACATAAGATAAAGAGTAATATCTTAAGCGTAGGGGAAATAAGAACTTTATCAGAAAATCTTAATACAGATGAAGGGAAAAGGCTTATAAATAATTTAATTCCGGAGCCTGAGAATATAACATCGAAAGAGATTTTTTCAGAGATAGGACGATTATCTATATTTGGCTTAATACCAGTTATTGGAGGAGTATTGGGAGGAATTGCCGGAGATAAACTCGCCGGAGAAGATTACAAAAAAAGGATTCCGAATAAAATTAAAGAAGGCGCCTATCAATACCTTGCAAATATATTTTTATGCAATATTGGAGCCGGATTTGCTCTCGGCCTGCTGGAGAAATCAAATATTAAGTCAAAATCCGCAAGGGCTTTAGGCATGGTAACAGGGATTATAATTACAGGAGTCATAGGCGGAAGCGCTATTGCAAATATGATAGGTAAAAATGTTATAAATAAATGTTTTAAACAGAGCAATAAATCTGAAAAAGAACGAAAGCCCGAACCTCTTGACATATGTTTACATTCAGATGATATTGCAACTGTAGCGGTAATGTCAGGCTTAAGATGGATTGAGCCAAGTCTCCCTGCTTTATATTCTATTTCAGGATATAGAGCAGGAATCGGCTACCGCGGAAAGCATAACTAAACATCTTTGGGACTCGTTAAAAATCCCTGCTTAAATGGTACTTCTTTATTTACAAATCCTGTTCTTACAATATTACGCCCAAACTTCTTCTCCAGCCTGTCAAGGCTTTTACCGAGTTTCTCATTCTGCTCTCTCTTTTCATTATTGTTAAATAGCAGCAATTGTTCTTCTTCACAGGAATTGAAATCTTCCAGAACAATACCGACACTCCGATAAAGAACATCAGGGCGGAACATACCTTCCAGAAGTAAAAAGGCCTCTTTGGATATATCAAATTCAAAATCCGTTAAAAATTTTAGTTTAGTTTTCATATAAAGAGTCTGAAAATCTTTTGTTTTCAAAATAACCCCTATAGTTCCTGCTTTACAATTTATTTTACGAAGTCTTGTACAAACTTCGTGTATATGAATTGAAAGTTCGTTTTTTAAGAACTTTAAGTCAGAGGAAAATTCCAAAAAGGATTTTGTATCACTTATAGATTTTGGAAGCTCAACCTCACTGCTTACCGGAGAAGTCATTATTCCCGATAGTTCCGCTTTTATAGCAAGCCCGTTTTTACCAAACCTTTTTTTAATCCAACCATCATCTTTTTCTACAAAATCTAAAGCCGTCCTAACTCCAAGCCCGCGGAGCTTTACACCCAGTTTTCTTCCAATTCCCCAAACTTCTTGTATTTCTGTATGGCTTAAAAGTTCCCGGGTTTTTCCGCGCCCTGCAAGACAAATATGAGTCCGGGTCCGTTTTGATTTATCTGAAGCCAGTTTCGCAAGAGTTTTTGTTCTGCTTACTCCTATAGAAACAGGAATTGATGTCTCCTCCATAATCTTTGTCTGCAAATCTTTTGCCAGTTGATAATAATTCTTTTTATAAAGCTTTGTAAGTCCGGTAAAATCCACAAAAGCTTCATCAATAGAATAAACCTCTGTATGCGGGCTAAAAGATTTTAATATCTCCATAACCTGTTTTGAAATTTTGGTATAAGCATAATGATTAGCCGTAATATAAATACATTCGGGATACTTCTCTACTGCCTGAAACAAAGGAATACCCATAGGCACTCCAAGCATTTTAGCCTCCCTGGAGCGCGAAATAACACACCCACGCTCACCGGATACAACACTTACCGGAATATTGTTCAATTCCGGATTAAGCCTCCGCTCACAGGAGACGAAAAAACTGTCACAGTCTATCAATGCTATGTACTTCTGATTTTGCATAATTACTACTCAAAAATATAATCGACACTCTTATCTTTCCAGTTATAATGCTTTTTCTGCGGAAGAATTTCCATCAAAAGCCCCTCGCGGTATCTTTTCACATACCACTTATGAAACTTCAAAGCACGCTTTATATCCGTGGTCTGGAATTTGTTAACACGTTTTCCGCCCTTTATTTGAACCATTCGATATAAAGTTTCGATATCTTCGCCTGTAGAAATATCCTTCATACTAATAGTTTAGCATATATCTGATTAAAATCTTACAGGGACACTAAAGTTTATATAAACACCTCCATCATAGCAAGGCCTGTATAAACCGTCATACCAGCACATTTGATATCTATACGGATAGCACCTTCTACCAAACCCCAATCCGACATAAGGAGGCGGGAGCATTATATTCCGGCGCGGAGGAACGTGCCTATGGATACCAGGCCCCGCGTGCAAAACATGACCGCCCGGAGGCGGCGGAGGCGAAGCATTCGCCGGAGAGACAATATACATGAGTGAGAAAGTTGTAAATAATAAAAGAAATTTTTTCATACTTGCACCTCCAATATCATAACGAAATCAGAGATTAATTGGTTCAAAAAAACGGCGGCATTTTTCTAAAGAAAATTGCCGCCGTTTTTTTTTCCTCTTAAAACTATTGTTCCAGAATATAATTCAAAAGAGTCCTTACTCCGGCACCTGTTGCACCTGCGATAAACTCTTTCTGCGGTTTTTCAAAGAAAGCTGTACCGGCGATATCAATATGCGCCCATTTAACATCTTTGACAAATTTCTTTAAAAATACTCCTGCAGTAGAAGCCCCGCCCCAGCGTGAACCGGTATTCTTCATATCAGCAATATCACTCTTTAAGCTGTCAAAATATTCGTCCCAAAGCGGAAGCTCCCAGAACCTTTCACCGCTTCTTTGAGCTGTATCAATAAGCCTTTTAACAAGCTCTTCATCATTTCCCATAATTCCGGAAGCTTGTGTTCCCAATGCAACCATACAAGCCCCGGTAAGAGTTGCAAGATCAATTACTTCATCAACCCCGAGCTCACAAGCATAACAGAGAGCATCTGCCAGAGTCAAACGTCCTTCAGCATCGGTATTATCAACCTCAATTGTTTTTCCGTTTTTAGCCGTAAGAATATCCCCCGGCTTATATGCACTACAGCCCGGCATATTTTCACAAGCTGCAATAATCCCGTGTACTTCTACCTGCGGGTGGAATTCTCTTATAATACTCATCACACCAAGTACACAAGCCGCTGCAGACATGTCGTCTTTCATTGTAAGCATTGAAGAAGGTGGCTTGATATCCAACCCGCCGCTATCAAACGTAATCCCCTTGCCAATAATAGCAATTCTCTTCTTTGGATTATCCACCTGATACTTCATATGAATAAATTTAGGCTCCTGAACGCTGCCTCTTGCAACCGCAAGAAAAGCACCCATGCCCATTTTCTCACACTCTTCTCTATCGTAAACTTTTGTCTCTAAACCTAAATCACAAGCAATAGAGGCTAATTCCGTCGGTGTTGCAAACTGTGCCGGCTCATTTGCAATATTTCTAGCAAAAGCCATAGCCTCTGCTATCTTAGTAGCCTTCTCTACAATTCCCGCATTAGCCTGCACATAAACTTCTTTTACCTTATTATCTTTCTTCTCTGATTTATATTTATCAAACGCATAGTCGGCAATAAATGCTCCTAATGTAAATTGTTCCGAATAATCAAATTCAATCCCGTCAAGAGAAAACGCAACCTTTTTAGCTTCCATCTGCATAGATTTTTTTATAGCTTTAGCTACAGCCTCTCTCATCTTATCCGGATTAAACTCCTCTTTTTTACCTAACCCCAGAACAAGAACTTTCTTATACACTTCTTTGCCGTAAGTTGGAAGCAGATAAGTTTCCCCGAACTTACCTTTAAACTTATCCTCATCTACAGCATATTTATTAGCCAAATCACTTGACGTTTTTTCACCTTCAAAAAGGTTAACTACAAGGATATCAGCGTCAATAGATTTAGCATCTTGAACAACTTTGATTTCCATAATTCAAAACTCCTTTCTTATAATAATATTTTATATAATATTGCAAACTTTTAAAATACGCTAACTAGATTATAAAACAAACCATTTGACATTAAATTATGTTTAAGTTAATATAAAACTTGCTGAGGGCGTTTAGCTCAGTTGCCAAGTGAGGCAAGGAGTTAAAAGTTCTCCAAAGAGTTCAGGAGGTCGAGCCGAACGAATCCAAATAATGGACGCTCTACCAACTGAAAGAATGAAAATTTAATATGGTGATGGGCGTTTAGCTCAGTTGGTAGAGCGTCTCCCTTACAAGGAGAGGGTCAGAAGTTCGAGTCTTCTAACGCCCACCATTTATAAAGAAGAGCCTTTCAAGGCTCTTCTTTGTTATAAACAGTCGTCAGTTGGGTATATTTGCCTGACAATGCCTAGGAAACAAATAACCAATCCCCACACGGCTGGTAGTTAATAAATTAAATACTTGATTTTTTATTGAAAAGATGTAATAATATAATTGTGCTATACGTTTAGTATGGAGACATGCCGCCCGCCAAAATGTAGGGCGGTTTTAAGTTAATAAAGGGGGGATATGAAAAAGAAAGTTGCTATTTTTATTGACTGGGATAATTATCGAAAAGAGTTAGAGGCAGTTACTAAACAAGTACAGAATTCTGTAGGAAAATTTAATTTTAATAACATTTCTCAACTAATGAAATCCATCAAATATTTTCTTGATGACAATGAGGAAGAATTATATAGGATTTTTATATATACAGCCCCGCCATTGAGTCAAAAAGAAATTGAAGACGAACTTAGGAAAAGAAACATTTCTCAAACAGAACTACAGCAAGTACAGAATCATTATCAAAATAACCAACAGAAATTTGACTCTATTTATATTAAAGCCAAGAATTTTATTAAAGATATTGCCCTAGAAGAATATGTTGCGTTAAGAAAAGGTATTTTAAAGATAGGAAAAGTTAGCAGTAATGGTGAAGTAACGATAAACCAGAAACAAGTTGATATGTTGATTGGACTTGATATAGCTCAACTATCTTATGAAAATAGGGTCGACAAAATTATTGTTCTGTCAAAAGACACAGATATGAAACCAGCAATAAAAGTAGCCCGAGTAAACGGTATACATACAGTCATTGCATGTTTTGAAGAATTTGCGGCAGGAATTCCTCGCGAGCTTAAAGAACATGCAGACACTATTCGAAAAAAATCTTTCCAGGATTTCATTGATACACTGTAGGTATTGTGTCTTTTTATAAATAATTTTGTAGGATAGAAGATTTACTAAT
>CALUSZ010000066.1 GCA_944323495.1 Candidatus Gastranaerophilales bacterium | reverse complement strand
TGAACCGTGAATCGAAACTCGTGAATCGAGGTATTAAAGATAATACAAGCAAACAATGTACAATTAAAGAAAATCTATAACCACGAATCACGATTCACGACTCACGATTCACTAAAAAAGAAAGGACCAAAATGTTACCAAGAATAGAAACCAATTCAGTACAACAATTCAGCGCACTCAATGCGTTCAAATCAAATCAGAATGTTACCAAACCTGATTCAGAGCAGGTTGATGTTTCTGAAGGAGTCAATACTACTTCTGCAAAAACTCTTTTAGACAGAATAGATGTGAACGAAGTAAGGGAATGTGCAAAAACCGTTGGAGAATTCAATATTTCAGATGATGACATCAAGTACGGATTACTATATGGTAGAAGTGTTATAGCAGAATTTCTCTGCTAAACAGACTTGGAGATAAGAGGTAAGTTATATGAAAAAAGTATTAACAGTTTTAGCTGTATTAATAATTTCGACAACAATGAGTGTACAGGCAGAATCATTGTTTACACTCGGCGCAACACAGAATTATGCAGGAGCTCCGCGCTCATTATTCGGCGGTGTCCAGGCAAGACAAATCGGTGATTTGATTTCAATTATTATGGAAGAAAATATTACCGTAAGCGATAACCTTACATATTCTTCCGAAAAATCTTCTAATACTGTTGATACATTCACGTCCTTCCTGCGTGACTGGTTTGGATTATCTTTCCTAAAGGATTCTAACGGTTTTGGCGGATCTAATGAAGTTTCAAATTCAGCAGCTGGCGGCCGTACAATGAGCTTTGGTGACCAGATTGCAGTGCAGGTTGTTCAGCAGCTTCCGAACGGAAACCTTGCTGTACAAGGCAAAAAAACCCTTGTTAACGGAAATGAAAGAATGGACTTTATTGTAACAGGCGTTGTTGATCCGAGATGGCTGAATGTAGACGGAGAGATATCTTCACATAACGTTTCTAATCTGCAATTCGCGCTCTCCGGCCGCGGTACAATCTCCAGAAATCAGAACGAAGGTATATTTAATAGATTTATTAAGTATCTGTTCTAAATGGGGTGACTAAGTGACTGAGTGAAGAAGTGAATAAGAGGTTAATAGAGATGGATTGGAAGAGGTGAAGAGGTGAATAAGTGACTGAGTGACTAAGAAGTTAATGGAATATAAAAATATAAAGATGAGCATATATAATCAAAAGAGAATGACAGGAAGTAAAATAAGAAATATTTATAACCACTTATTCACTTAGTCACCTAGTCACTCAGTCACTCCCCTCCACTCCACTTCCCTCCTCCCCCCAACCACCCAAAAAGGAAAAACCACATGAACAAATATTTTCAAAACTTAATAGAAATCTTAGACAAAGAGCTTGAGGCTTGTGCAAAGCTAAAAGAACTATTTGAGGCAAAAAAAGAAACTCTTAAAAAAGCTAAACCGGACGATTTGGGTGTTTTGGATAATCAGATTCTTGCTATTAATAATAAAATTATGAAATTAGATAATTCCAGAAAAGAATTAGCAATAGAAAAGTTTGGTGAAGATGCCAATATGTCACGTTTTATCGAACTTGCAGGCGAAGAAGCTCCCGAGTATGTAAACGCTTTAACAGAGAGAAAAGTAAAGATTTGTAACAATTTTAATGAACTAGCGTTATTAAATAATCAGAATGTGGAATTATTAAAACATGGCATAATAATGACTAACAAGATGTTGGAAACAATTATTAATGCTTTTGCTCCTCAAGGAAGTAATTATAACGGAGCAGGTAAAACAGACACACATGACTATGACATGTGGACTATAAACAAAGAAATCTAGGGGTAAATTATAGACCCGTAGGTTATATAAGTATCTAAAATGAGGTAAAATATGTCAAGCTTATTATCATCATTGAACATGACTGCAAACACGCTCTCTGTAAATGAAAAAGCGATTAGTGTCGTATCGCATAACGTTGCGAATATGAATACTGAAGGGTATCACAAACAGAGAGTGAATTTTGCAACCCGAAACATTGCAGGTGCAATCGGTAACAATGTTAATAACCAGATACGTGCAAACGGCGGGGTTAAGATTGCTAATGTTATGCGTTATAATGATATGTACTTAAGTAACTATTATCGCACACAGCTTTCTGAGCAGAACAAGTTAGCAGCACAGCTTGACGGGCTTGATGATTTGGCAAGCATTCTTGATGATTTAGAAGGAACTGGTATTGACGGAGCACTTGCTGATTTTTATGAGGCAGTAAACAACCTGAACGAATATCCGGCAAATTCTACTGCAAGAATTAACTTTATAGAATCTGCTAAAACTCTTACCTCAATATTGAATACAAAATACACTCAGCTTGAGCAAAACACTACTCAGGCGTTGGGCGATGGTGAAACAGAAGAAAGTCTTAAAAATTCCAAAATTTATGTTCAATACTCAGCTTTGAATGACAAACTTGAAGAACTTGCCAGTGTAAACAAAGCACTTCAAGTTACACAGACAGGCACACTGGAAGCTAACAACCTTCTGGACAAGCGCGATTTGATATTAAACGATATTGCAGAATTTACTGATATGTATATAGAAGAAAAGCCAAACGGTTCTGTTGATTTATACATAGGCGGTACTGCTGTCGTACAGGGTGCAGAAGTTACAGGTGAACTTACAATCCAGACAGCTAAGGCTTTTTGTGAATCACAAGACCCTCCGATAGCATATCCTGATGATTGGGACGGTGAAAACGCTGTTATTAGTATTGTTAATCCGCAGGAAGGAAACAAAGTTGTTGTAGCTAATGCTAATTCAATAATTACATCAGGAACATTAGGCGGACTTTTACATTTTGCTACAGATAACGGTGATGGCGAAAACGGAATCAATGCCGGTACTGTTATGAACGGGCTGAATACTTTGGCGCAGACTATTGCTGATGTGTTCAATGATTTGAATACGAGAGAGGGCGCATATTGTATTAATCCTGATGATACAGAAACACTTATTGCAACTAATGAAGACAATTTAATCTTTGTAGGCTCGGACGGAACGGGTGAAGGGATTACTGCAGGGAATATCCAGATTAATTCTGCACTGCTTGCAGATGAAGGGTACTGGAATATTGCCTGCGCTTATTTTGAAGATCCGGCAAATTTTGATGTAAATGCTGTAGGTAATGCCCAGAACGTAGCCGCTATGCTTGGTACAAGGGATCAGGATTTAGCTGCGTTAGACGGAAACTCAATTGAAGAATTTTATACCGGTCTTGTCGGTAAAGTTGCTGCAGCAGGAAGCAATATCCAGTCTTTATATGATACACAATCTGATGTTGTTGATGCGATTGCAAGCAAAATCAAAGACAGTACCGGAGTTGATTTGAATGAAGAGTTAGTGGATTTAGTAAAGTATCAAACAGCTTATTCTGCTGCTGCACAGGTATTTAATACCTGCAACTCTTGTCTGGATACTTTAATGACACTTGGAGGTTAATTTTATGGTAGATAGAATTTCAACAAGCGGAAGATACGATAGACTAATGGCTGATGTTCAGCAGAGCCTGTATAATTACAATAAACTAACCCAGCAGCTTGCGTCAGGAAGCAAGCTCACAAGTATCACAGATGACCCTATTGCGGCGGTTAATATAATTAATACAAATCGCCAGCTGGGGCAAATTGATACTTTTTCTCAGAATGTTGAGATGGCAATGTCGGAATTAAGTACGTTAGATGATTTAATGACACTTGCAACAGGTTATCTGTCAAGCGCCTGGGATAAGGCTGTTCAGGCAAATAACCAAACATACGGCGAGGATTCTCTTAAAGCACTTAAGGTTGAGATTGATGAAACAATTAAAACGATGGTGGATTTAGCAAACACTGAATATAACGATAATTATATCTTTGGCGGTGCTAATACAAAAATTATGCCATATACGATTGATGAAAACGGCAACATTATATATAACGGAACAACTTACGATAACCCTGATTATATAAGACAAACCGAGGTTTCTGACGGTGTATTTGAAGTAATTAATACAACAGGCGATAAAGTATTTGGATATTATGAGGCTGTACAGGAGCAGACAGCGGACGGAAAAAATGTTTTTCTTGATTCTGACGGAAACAAGGTTATTGAAACAATAGAAGCAGACGGTTCTAAAACATATGCCCTTGAAGATGGAACTGCATATGCGGGAAATGTTGATGATTTAGAAATCTCTGTAGCGGAAGAAAACTATTCGGGAATTATGGGTACTCTGAAGCTCTTAAGTAATTCAATACAGATGGTTCTTGACGGCGATACGGAAGCCGGGTATGAACAGATGAATGCAACTCTGGATATGTTTGAAAGCTCAATGAATACTATTACAACAGAGCAGACCAAATTCGGCGGAGTGTATAACCGTCTTGAGATGACAACATCTACACTTGAGACTAATAATACAAATTTAACATCATATTTATCTGAGCTTAGCGATATTGATATTGCAACAGCCGTAACCGAATGGATGCAGGCACAATACGCTTATCAGGCAAGCCTTCAGGTTACATCAGCCTCAATGGGTATGAGTCTTTTAAACTACTTATAAAAATCTCAAGTTCTTCACGGAAGAGGAACTTGAACTTGGAAATAATCTACAATTTTAATATACTTACCATTTTTAAGGACATTTTCTGTCCTTTTTTCTTTTATTTGGAACAATTATCTAATAATAAGTTTATGCCATCATAAATCTGTTGAAAGTCCTTGGATGGTGCTAGTTGTGGACATCTGCGCATTCTGTTTCCTTTTCTGTATGCTTCAATAACACTTTTCAATTCCGCAAGAGGGTATATTACTGTTTTATTGATTGATTTTATAATTGCAAGTCCCAATCCCCATATAATAAATGTCAGAAATACGATTACCCAAATTCCAACAGAACTTAGCTGCTTTACATCCATTCCGGCTTGATGCATTGCTACACGATTGATTTTAGAAAGCTCAATAATATTATTTATAACAACCTCTTCTGAAGCTTTATCACCGTTAAATGCCTGTTGATATTTTTCCTTTATATTTTTTACCGCACTTGCTTCACCTGATTCTGTAACATTTTTTTCTGCATTATTTAAGGCTGATTCAAAATTAGTTAAATTACGATTAACTGAGATTGATGAAAGCATTTGTTCTGAATAATAAAGAGAATTTGTATTGTGCTTGTTTATATATTCAATAGAAGGTGCAAGTCTTAAAAACCCGCGAATTCCTGCAATTGTCATTATTGTTGAAAAAATTAGTAATAGTATAAATGAAAAATGTATTGATTTTGAAAAATTCATCACGCATTCTCCTTAAACATTTTTTCCAAAGATTCATCAGTACAAACCAGAAGCAAACTGTCTTCTGAAGAAAGTTTCTCGGATGGAAACGGCCTTGTTAGTTTATTGCCCTTTCTAATTGCAGCTACAATTATACCGTATTTATTTGGAAGAGCTAGTTCTATGAGATTTTTTCCGCTCATAAAAGGTTGTACACTTATTTCCAAAAGCTGAATGTCATCAGATGATACATCAGTTATTACATTATGGAACAGGATTTTATATGCATATTTTTTCCCATATTCTTCGTCCGGATTGATAACATTTTTAGCACCAACAGCTTTTAAAATTCTTTCATGGATTTTTTCTGTCGCTCTTGAAATGACATTTTCACATCCCATTTGTTTTAAAAGCGCTGTTGTTAATATTGACGCCTCTCTTGAACCAATTGCGCATATGACAATATCGCGTTCTTTCGGGCATAATTTTGCTAGAGAAATCTCATCTGTTGCATCCAGACAGATTACATCTTCAAGAAAAGCTGAAGCTTCATCGACTATTTCTTTATCAATATCAGCACCTATAACTTCTACTCCTTTATCTGAAAGTGTTTTTGCAAGAGACATTCCAAATTGTCCCAGCCCGATTATTAAAACTTGCATTCTCATTTTTTTCTCCTATGTTAAAGATAATTTTGCGTCAGGATAGCTTATCCGTGTTTCTATATTTTTTGAATTCATGTAATAAATAATTGTTGCAGGCATTACACGCCCAATATACATTGTAATAATTATGATTAATTTCCCGATTTCATCTAAATTTGGTGTTGCACCTAATGTAAGACCTACTGTTCCCAAGGCTGATGCTGATTCAAAAATTAGAGAACTATTAGATATTTGTTGTGTAGTGATTAACATACAGCTAGATATAAAGAAAAACATTAAATATATTGTTGTTAAAGTTATTGATTTTTGAACAATTTCCTGCTTTATTGCTCGATTACGGATTACGTTACTTTTCCCGAATAAAGTATTATAACAGGTAATTATTATTACACTAAAAACAACTGTTTTTATCCCGCCAGCAGTACCTCCGGGCGAACCGCCTATTATCATAAAAATTATGAACATAATATATGTTATTCCGCTTATATGTTCAAGATTTACGGAATTAAAACCCGCTGTTCTAAGTGTGGCTGATTGAAACCAGGAGTTATTAAATTTATCCCACCAGCTCATACCATCTAAAACTCCATTATATTCAGCTGTTAGGAAAACTAATGTGCCTATAAACATAAGCGCAATTGTAGTGTTAAATACAAGCAGAGCAATAGGAGGAAGTTTCTGCCCGTTTAAAAGTCTGCGCAAACTTATACATATTGCAGGAGAAATTCCGCCGAGGATTATTAAAAATGAAATCGTGTATAATATTAGCGGATTGTTATTATAACTAATTAAATTAGAGTTGTTTAAAACAAAACCGGCATTACAAAATGCTGAAACTGATGAAAATATTCCCAGCTTTAATCCGGTTAATATATTATGTTCTGAAATTGAAAAGCCGAGTGTTAGAAGGATAGCGCCGATTAATTCCAGATAAAAAGTGTATTTGAATATCAAGAACAAAGATTCTTTAACTTCAGCTCTGCTTTCTGCATCAAAAATCCTTCTTGCGTTTTTTTCATACCTTAAAGACATTCTTTTTCCAAGCATAATAAATATAATCGAGCTTATACTCATAATACCCAAACCGCCGGTTTGAATAAGTAAAAGTAATACAACCTGTCCGAGAGGTGTTAAATCTTTAGTAATATCAATAACAGACAAGCCGGTTACACATACTCCGCTCACAGCCGTAAAAAGAGCATCTAAAAAAGAAAGTTTTCCGCAAACAGGCAGAAAAAGCAGGCAGCCTCCAAGAATACATAATAAAAAGAACGTAATTGATAATATTCTTTCTGGAGATTTGGTAACTATGTCAAAATAGTTTTCGTGTAGGTTGCTAATTTGTTCTTTTTTATACATCTAATACCTTTTTGAAAAGTATAGCATAAATAATTGTTTTCTCCGAATATCTTTTATATGAATTTTTTTGATTAATATGTACCAGATTCTTCTTTTACAAATAGTACTCCTGTGTTAGTATTATTTTATGATTAAAACCAGATTAAAGATATTTGCGGGAGATATTTTGGGCTCTCTTAATTCTGCGATAGTAGCGCTTCCACAGGCTCTGGCATTCGGTGTCGCAACAGGGTTTGGCGCGTCTGCAGGTGTGTGGGGAGCTGTAATTTTATGTTTTATTGCGGGGATTATAGGAGCTAAAGTTCCGCTTGTCTCAGGTATTACAGGGCCTGTTACGATTGTTATTGCTTCAATTATGCACGCGTTGAATGCTGATATTTCTTCTGTTGTTCTTGTAATATTTATGGCGGGAATTCTGCAGATTATATTAAGTTTAACCTCGCTTCCGGCTATAGTCAAATATGTGCCGTATCCAGTAATTTCAGGGTTTATGAACGGAGTCGGGGTGATTATTATAATTATGCAGATAAATCCGCTTATCGGCTGTCCGGTTATGTCGAATACAATTAACAGCATTACTGCTCTGTTTCAGAATTTAGATAATATAAATCTACAAGCTTTATTTATTGGAGCTTTAACACTTTTAATAGTATTTGCAATTCCTAAAAAATTTAATAAGATTATACCTTCTCAGGCGATAGCGCTTGTTATTTGTACTTTTATTTCAATAAAAATGGGTCTGAATGTAGAGAGAATTTCAGAAATATCAGTCGGAATGCCCGCTTTAACTTTACCTAAGGCTCATTTGCACGAAGTTATTACGTATTTCAGTTATGCAGTAATGCTTGCCATTGTTCTTTCTGCGGAGAGTCTGCTTACTGTGCTTGTGGCGGATTCTCTTGTGAAAACTAAAACTTCATCAAAAACTATGCTTCTAGGACAGGGTATCGGGAATATGGTTTGTGCCTTAACAGGCTCACTTCCGGGCTCTGCGGCTACAATGAGAACTGTTGCAGCGATTAATACAGGCTCGACTACAAGATTGACGGCTGTTATTAATCCTATAATTTTAATAATTCTATTATTTAAGCTCTCCGGATTTGTTGCCCAAATTCCTCTTGCTGTGCTTGCAGGAATTTTGATTAAAATTGGATACGATATTATAGACGTTAAGCTTCTAAAGGTTATTAAACTCGCGCCAAAAGATGATTTGTATGTTTTAGCAGTTGTTTTCATATTAACAGTATTCTATAATCTTATTGTTGCAGTCGGCGCCGGAATTACCTGTGCAGCCCTACTTTATGCAAAAAGGACAGCAGATAGTGCAAAACTTATTCATAAAACTGTTTACGATAAAGATATAGAGAAGCTCGAAAAGCTTCTGGATAAGGATTACAAGCACAAAATCAGGGTTGTGCATATTGACGGGCAATTCTTTTTCGGCTCTGCAACCCAGCTGATTTCACAATTTGAAGATGTTTGGGGAACAAAAATTCTTATCCTTGATTACTCCTCCGAAAACCTGCTGGATATTTCTGCTATTTTTGCGCTTGAAGATATTATAATTAGGCTCTGCGCCCAGAAGATTAAAATCCTTCTTGTGCTGAAAAGTGCCGAGGTTGAAAAACAACTTGAAGCACATGGGATTATTGCTCTTACGGAAGAAGAAAAAATCTTCTATTCAGAACTTGATGCTATTGAGTATGCAAAAGAAAAATTAAAGAACAAAGTACAGAAAAAACATTTTTGGAATATAAGGAAAAATGAGAAAGAGTAAATGTTTGTTACCCCTTGCCTATGGGACATTCGGACTTGGAATGACAGAATATGTTATGATGGGGATTTTACCTGATACTGCAGAATCTATGCGGGTATCAATTTCAAACGCAGGAAATTTTATTTCGTTTTACGCGCTGGGAGTTGTTTTTGGTTCAATTCTTCTTGTTATTTTAGGAAGAACAAAACCTTTGAAAACTATTTTAATATCTCTCGTTTTAATTTTTACAATTGCAAATTTTTTCTCGGCCTTTGCCTGGAATTATTATATCTTATGTTTTTTAAGATTTATTGCCGGTTTCCCTCACGGGGCATTTTTCGGTGTTGGCGCAATCGTTGCAGATAAGTTAGCAGACAAGGATAAGAAAACTCAGGCTGTTGCAACAATGGTATCCGGTATGACAATTGCCAATCTTGCAGGAATTCCATTCGGGACTTTTTTAAGCCATAATTTTTCGTGGAGAATAATTTTTCTTCTGATAGGAATACTGGGGCTGTTTATTTTATATTCAGTCCTAAAATTAATTCCTAATCTTAAACCGCTTCCTGATACAGGGTTTCGCGGACAATTTAAAATCTTTAAATCTCTCGCGCCGTGGCTTTTGATTTTTGCGGTTGTAATGGGAAACGGCGGAATTTTCTGCTGGTACAGCTATATAAATCCGCTTCTTGTTAATCTTTCCGGAATCGCGCCAAAATATGTTTCTCTTTTTATGATTCTTGCCGGGTTTGGTATGTATATCGGAAATCTTCTGGGCGGAAAACTATCGGATAAATATTCACCATCACTAACTGCAGGATTTATTCAATTGAGTGCATTTTTATCATTAATTTTGATATTCTTTTTCGGCTCAAATCCTTTTGTATCAGTAATATTGATGTGTGTATGTACAGCCTGCTTATTCGGGGTATCGGCTCCCCAGCAGATACTTTTAATCAAAAATGCACAAGGCGGAGAAATGCTGGGCGCCTGCTGTTCGCAAATTTCTTTTAACCTTGGAAATGCAATCGGAGCATACGCTGGCGGAATCCCTATTGCGCATGCGATGGGGTATGAGTATACTGCTCTTGCCGGCTCATTTTTTACTTTCTTTGGCTTTCTTGCTCTGTTTTATTTTTATTTCAGATACAGAGCTACAGGTAACACTTAGGCTCTTCGCCTTCTACTCCTGCGTAAAGCTCAACATACTGTTTGGCAGGACTTGCATCAATTTTTGCAAACAAAACTTCTTCTATCTGGAAGAACCCAACATCTGCTGACATTTCTACAGAAATTTTAATCGGTTTCTTTTCTCCGTGTTGAATTCTTATTCTGTTAATAGCGTTTGTAGAATATTTGTGAATATCGCCTACCCTCGGAGTAAAGTAGGGTTCGTCGTTTTGCCGCACCAATAACTTTTTTTTCATCATTTTTTCTTCTTTTGGGCATCAAAAGAAGAAAAAACGAAGCAAAAAAGAAGAAAATGGCCATTGTTTTCTACGCTCTAACGAGCGTGGATTGAATGGCTGTTGCAGGCTTGCCTGCACTCTTCCGCTCACTATCGCTATGCTCACGCATAGCACGTTCGCGGCGCTAATGACGCTGGAAAAGTAGGTTGGGTGAAACCCGACATTAACCTTATATTACAAATAACACTTAGGCTCTTCGCCCTCTACCCCTGCATATAATTCTACATATTGTTTTGCGGGGCTGGCATCAATTTTTGCAAACAAAACTTCTTCTATCTGGAAGAATCCAACATCTGCTGACATTTCTACAGAAATTTTAATCGGTTTCTTTTCGCCGTGTTGAATTCTTATTCTGTTAATAGCGTTTGCAGAATATTTGTGAATATCGCCTACTCTCGGAGTAGTATTGATTGAAAGCGGAATTCTTGCTCTGCCTTTTGTCATATCGCACCCGTCAGCTATCAGGATAATTCCTGCTTCTGTAGAATGAATCTTTCTTGAGGACATATGGCCGATAATGGCTTCAATTACGATTGAACGAATAATTACGCGTTTGTGGAGATTATCCGGAAATACATGCATTAAAGCTCTTTCAATCAAAGGTTTAGCCAGAATAACAGACATTTCTTCATGCCCCTGCCGTCCTATCATCATACCCAAATCGTGCATCAAGCCGGCTAAAATTACAGCACACATACTATCCTCAAAAGTGCCTATTTCTTCTTTCTCCAGAGATGTCTTTATTCCGCATTCATGAAGAATATTAAGCATTTTGATTGCATTTGCGCAAACCTGTCTCATATGTACAGGCCCGTGGTCATTGTATCCTAAGCGCTTAATTGATACATTGTTTGCATAATCCTGCATTTCCTGCAGTTCTTCATCATCAAACAAATAATGCACCAGTTTAAGACAATTAGGGTTGTTCTGTAATCTTTTCAGAATCTTTGATTCTACTGATATTTCTTTAACTGATTTCATAGCTCTAATTCTATTATAACATGTTTTTTTGAAGAAAACAAAGTTACTCCGTATCTGTGCTAAAATAGTTTGGTGGCTAACTTTGATTTTTTAAAGAAGATTGATAAAGATTTGTATGAAATAATTTCCGAGGCGGAAAAACTTTATGCATCGGAATTTTTTGAGCAGTGCATGGGCCAGACCAGAAGATTTGGAGAGCAGATGTGCAAATCTGTTGTCGGAGCGCGTTTGTATGACGAAAGTTTTGATGAAATGCTCGCAACTTTGAAGGACAAAGCTGTCAGTATTCCGGAAAAAGAATTTGTTGATGATTTGTATTTTCTAAAAAAACAAGGAAATATATCGGTTCACTCGGCTAAAGTTAATAAAGACGGAATTCTGGCATTAGAATGCTTGCAAAGGGCTTTTGAGGCGGCTATAAATTACGCGGTTTTTTATAAAAAAGCAAATCGGAGTATTTTAAAAAAACAATACGATATTGAGTTTTTAGTTACAAGAGAGCCGTCTCTTAAAGAAAAATATACCGAATTAAAAACAGAGAAAAAACAAAATAAAAAACAAACCAAAAATTCCGTCAAACAATCTTATACAATGAAACCTAAAGAGAAGAGTGATAAACGTGGCGTTTCACTATTTTGGATTTTTGTCGGAATTTCTTCTTTCGTATCTGCAATTTTAATGCTTGTTATTATGATTATTTAATTAAAGTAGAGATAAATCTGATAGAGTCATCTTTTAATTCTTTTACAAAGTCTCTTGCAATTTTAGAAAGAGGTCTGTTATCAATTTTATCGAAAATAGCATAAATCGGGTCGCCGCCGTTGTTAAATCTCATCTGCCTGTCTTGTTTGTTTAAGTAATATGTATGAAATCCTTCAGGTATTTCTAAAGCTCCTGCCGGTTTTTTGTTTCTTTCAATTGCATCGTATGTTTGTAACATTTTTATCACTCTCTCTATTAAATATCTCTTACAT
>CALUSZ010000065.1 GCA_944323495.1 Candidatus Gastranaerophilales bacterium | reverse complement strand
TTTAAAGCTTCCGCTGTCATTGCATTTGGGGAGATAGTCTTTGGATTTTTAGTCATCAAATCTATGGCTTTTTCTTCAAGAATCTTAGCAGAGAGGCATCTTCTCAAATCGCCGTCTGTCAGAATTCCCGTTAGTTCGCCCTGAAGATTAATAAATCCGACACAGCCGAGTCGTTTGGATGTCATCTCAAGAAGAACCGCCTGCATATTTGAGTTCTCGTCTAAAATCGGCATCTCTTGTCCTGTATGCATTAAATCTGATACGCGTTTCAGGATTGAGCCGAGTTTTCCGCCCGGGTGACGGTCGTTGAAATCTTCTTTTGAGAATCCTTTTCTCTCTATCATACCAACTGTCAGTATATCTCCCAGAACCAGTGTTGCGGTAGTGGAGCTTGTAGGCGCAAGTCCTAGCGGGCAGGCCTCACCGTTATTAGGGAGTTCTAAAACTACATCTCCTGCTTTTCCCAGAGAGCTTTCAGGATTTTTGGTAATTGCAATAAGTTTTATGCCAAATCTTTTGCAGTAATTCAAGATATCGATAAGTTCCCTTGATTCTCCGCTGTTTGAAATTGCAATTACAACATCATCTTCCGTTATCATACCCAAATCCCCGTGGCTGGCTTCTGCAGGGTGTACAAAGAATGAAGGAGTACCGGTAGAAGCAAGAGAGGCTGCAATTTTTTTACCTATATGACCGGATTTCCCCATACCTGTTATAATAATTCTGCCTTTTGAATTCTGCATAAAATCGAGTGCTTTAGTTAAAGATTCTTCCTTCAAAGAATCTTTGAGTCTGTTAATAGTATCAATTTCAGAATCAATTGTTTTTATTGCAGACAATTTATCTTTTTCCATTTGTGATTGTTGAACCAATGCAGTCATTTTTCACACTCCTTATATAGATACATTTTACTACAAAAATTATTCAGAGAAATTTTTCATATCTTGATTAAGTTTGTTTAAAATGTTTTCAACCGAATCTTTGTTCAAAAGAGCGGATTGAACTGCTGTATTTACGAGAGTATTAATTTCTTTTTGGTTTCTTCTCTGCTTAAGCTGCGGTGTGATTCTTGCTATTTGTTTTGCACTAATCGAACGCGCTTTTGATTCCAGTGTCGAATAATCATTATAAAAACTGTCTTGCAACGCTTCATTGTTTGTTGCAATAACATTTGTCATCTTCGCTAATTCAAGCTGGTTTTGTGCATTTGTTAAATAGAGACAGAAATCAAGCGCTTCTTTTTTATGTTTTGCTCTCAAAGGTATTACAAAATTCATTACGGAAAAATCATTCTGCCCGACAGGGCCTTTTATTTGCTCTGTCACATCGGTTTGCGCATATATAGAAGGAGCATTTTCTTTAATCATAGTCAGGAAATTAGCTCCGCCCTGAAAGAACACGATTTTTCCTGCCATATACTGCTCCAGAGCTTCTCTTAGGGTAAAAGTTATACTCTCTTTGGGGATTAAATCGTTCTGGTATAATTCTTTGTACATATTAAAGACAGGAACTGCTTTGGTAAAATCGTCCGTAACCCCGTATTTATTTAGAATTTTAACCATTGTGTCATTTTCTGTTATAGTCGGAAGGTAAGCGTAAGCACCTGTATTTGTTTTTATTTTTTCAGAAATTGCTCCCAGCTCTTTATAAGTCTTAGGAAGTCTTATTATACCTGATTTTTCAAAAAGTTCTTTGTTATAAATCGTAATTGCGCTTGTAGCGTACCAGGGAATTGAGTAAAGTTTATCATTATATTTTAATGCGTTAATAATTTCCGGATTAAACTCACTTACGGCCTCTTCATTAATTTCTTCAAGAGTGCCTTTTTGTGCAAGCAAGGCTGAAAAATCAGGATTTAAGTTAATTAAATCCGGCGGATTATCAGTCATAACTGCTGCCAGTGTACGTTTTTCGCCTTCAGAAAACGGTACATCAATCCAGTTTATTTGAACATTCGGATTCTCTTTTTCATACGCGCGGATAATTTTATACATATAATCCGCATAATCTCCCATCTGCAGAGTCCAGAAAGTTACTTCCTTAGAGCTTGCTTCTTTTCTTACAGAGCAAGCACAAAGACCTAAGACAATGCAGATAAGAGTTAAAAATATAAAAATTTTCTTCATGACTTAATATCCGAATTCAAATTTAAATCAATGTATTTGAAGGTATTTGTAACAATTCCCGGCGGGAAATTGTAGATATTGTTGCAAGGTGTAATTTTTAGAATAGAATTTGCACTATCTACTCCGGCAATAGTTGCAAGATAGCTGTTCTTGTTTACACTGAAAATAACATAACCGTTTGAAGTCTGCACTTCATCTATTAAAAATCTGTTTGCAGAAAGCGATGCAAGAGTTAAGTAAAACAATTTTTCTTTATTTACTGCAAACAGTTTCGTGCAGTCTTCAAACATAACATTTTGTGCTACTGTAGCAGGCGGGGTTTGTTCGACAGCAAATGTAGCAGGGCAAATAAGCAATGCAGATAACAAAAATAATACTCTTTTCATAAACTCTCCTGTTTTTATTTATTTTAACATACAATTTCTATCCCGAACTCATATATAAATAGTATTCATCCTGTGAAAAATGTGTTATAATAGCTCTAAAAACTTTGTGTTTGGTTATATATCCCGAGGAGAAACAATGTTACAGGAAGCAACAAGAGCAATTAATTCGGCATTTAATAACAGCTTTATAAAAAAATTGAGCCAATATCTTCACGATTGTGTAAGAGAAGAGGTTAAAAGTTCGACTTTCAGGAATCTAAAAGCCGATAAGGATAACAAATGGATATTTTTAGATGGTGATGACCGCCTGTTTACGGAAGGTGCGGAATACTTACCCCTTGAAGGTTCTGACCCGAAACTTACAGAACTTATGATTCAGTCGGAAACAAGCCAGAAGGATAAATATCTGATTTACGGGTATATTTTTATTACCGGCAAATCAAAATCCGGACGAAAAAACGAGTTTCTGACCCCGCTATTGTATGCGCCTTGCAGGCTTGAGAGAAACGGGGTAAATATTAACTGTATGCTCACAGATGAATTTATTTCTCTAAATACAGGTGCTCTTACTGCTCTAATGAAGAAGAGCGATGATGAGGATGAAACAGAACAGCTTTTAGAAGGGCTTCTTGATGTTGTTCCGCCGGCTCCTATTACGCAGGAAAAACTTGATATTTTCCTTACAACTCTAAAATCAATTATCCCTGATATTGATGTATCTTTGAATCCGGCTGTAAAGATTGAAGAAGATAATATCGCAAAAGATTTTTATAATGATAAAATAACTTCCGAAAATATTGATGAAATCATAGAGGAAGAGGAAAATTCCAAGAAAGCTTCAATCAAACTAGATAAGATAAGTCTTACAAAACAGTGTGCAATTATTTTAACCAAACGTCCTGCAGTAACGGCGGGTGTTCTGCATGAACTGACCCAGATTGCGGAAAAACCGAGCGGATTATACCGCGAGACTGTTTTGAATTTAATAAATGAAGAATATACGCAGTCAAAACCTGCTGATACCCAGCAAAAAACACTGGCGGACTTTTTCCCTGTAACGCCTCTTTCATTATCTGATGCGCAGTTAAATGTTATAAAGCATGTAGAAAATGCTCGTCTTGTATCAGTCTTTGGCCCCCCGGGGACAGGTAAATCCCAGACTATCGTAAACCTTGTAGCGCATCTTATTGCGAACGGAAAAACAGTTCTTGTCGCCTCACGTATGGATAAGGCTGTTGATGTTGTGGCGGAAAGACTTAATGAACTTGGTGCTCCGTTTCTTGCCCTAAGAGCAGGCAGGCTTAATTACCAGAGAGAATTGAGTATGCAGCTGCAGGACCTTCTTGCAGGAAAGGTTGATCTTGATGACGGGGCTGAAAATTCTATTCTGTGCGATGTTTCTGATATGGAAAATCTTTTAAAGGCCATAAGGGATTTAGAAAATAAATCAGAGAGGATTATAAAACTTGAGACAGAATGGAATGCGCTAAATGAAGAGATAAAGCTTGAAAGGCCAATGCATTCTAATCCGGGATTTATCAAAAATGTTTTAAAAGAAGATGAGATTACAACTATAGAAAATTCTATCAAGGCCTTAAGCGAGAATATGGAAAAATCCGGTTTTTGGTCCGGTATCAAAAATATGTCAGCAATCGGAAATTTGAAAAAGCTCCTTAAAACCAATAATTTTGATGTGAACAGTGAAAATCTTTCGATGCTTCAAAATGAGTTAGAGTTTGCAAAACTTATCTGCAGGGCAAGGAAGATTGAAACAGAGATTCAGACGACAGGTAATGTTCATATTTTATCCGAACAGATTCGAAATATGAAACAGAAACAAAAACGTCTTGCGGTTGATATTCTAAAGACAAAACGCAGACAGGCTTTAAAGGGTCTGATGCAGGATCCGGTAAAAAGACAGCGTCTTTTTGTGCATTCTAAATCGCTGGTTGAAAGGAAAAAGAATCTTCAAAACAGGCTTCTTGAGACCGAAGATTTTAAACCGCTTCTTGAAGCGTTTCCTTGCTGGTGTGTGACAACATATGCAGTATCCGGTTCGCTTCCGATGAAACCGGGGCTATTTGATGTCGTAATTATTGATGAAGCTTCGCAGTGTGATATTGCAAGCTGTTTCCCGATACTTTACAGAGCTAAAAAGGCTGTTGTAGTAGGAGACGATAAGCAGCTTCCGCATCTTTCATTCCTGGAAAAAGCAAAAGAGCAGTCGTTTATGTCTCAATACGGCATTAATGACAGATACCAGCTTATGTGGCGTTTCAGAACAAATTCGATGTTTGATTTGGCGAATTATTATTCAATGCACCCTGTGCTTCTGGACGAACACTTTAGAAGCCTTCCTCCTATTATTAATTTCTCAAACAAAGAATTCTACGGCGGAAGAATTAAGGTTATGAGAAGAAACGATAATTCAAGAAAAGTTCTTGAAGCTGTAGTGGTGCCGGACGGGAAGGTAGATTTTGATGCGACAAGAAATCTGCCTGAGATTGAGGCATTAGTTAAGAGACTTTATGAGATAGTAGTTGAAGATGAACGAAAGAATCCTGAAAATCCTGTAAGTATTGGCATCATTTCACCATTCAGGGCGCAGGTTGAACAGTTAAAGCTTTCTATATCAAAAGTTCTTTCTGAACATATGATAGAAAAACACCAGATAGAAGTAGGTACAGCGCATACTTTTCAGGGTGATGAGAGGGATATAATTCTTGCTTCCTGGGCTTATGCTAATAACAGTTTTCCGCAGAGCTTAATATTCCTTCAAAAGCCAAACCTCTTTAACGTTGCAATAACAAGAGCGCGTTATCAGATGGTTAACTTTATTTCAAAAAATCCCAGAGAGCTGCCGGAAGGGCTTTTGAGAAGTTACTTCGGGTATATTGAAGAATACGAAAACAGATATGCCTTAAGAAGTTCTGATGATTTTGATGAAAATATTTATAAAAACGCATTCGAAAAAGAAGTTGCAGAAGCATTCAGGGAGCTGGGTCACGAAGTAATATGCGGAGTAGAAATTGCAGGCCTTAGTGCGGATTTGCTTGTTGATAATAAATTTGTTATTGAATGCGATGGTGTAGAAGATAAAACTCCTTCAAAAGTTTCCAATATGAAAAAGCAGGCAATAATTGAACGCTCGGGGTTGAAAGTTTCAAGAATTTCAAAACGAGAATGGCAGTATTCCCCAAAAGCTTGTATTGATAGAGTAATTAATTCAAATATCTAATTCAGATATTTAGAGTATAATATTACTAATGAAGTATGCACTGGTTTTAGTTAATATTAAAGGGCTCGGGGTAAAGACATTCAGTTATCTTATTCCTGACGAAATGCGCGATATTATACAAATCGGGCAGGCAGTACTTGTGCCGTTTGGAAGGCAAGGACTCATTAATGCATTCATTGTCGGGTTTTCAGACTATCTGCCGGGGGACTTTAAAGCTAAAAAGATTAACCGGATATTAGATGAGACTCCGCTTTTTTCGCTTAAATATCTGAAACTTTTAGAGTGGGTTGCAAATTACTATTGTACAGATTTTGTAACGGTTTTGAATGCGGCCCTTCCGATGAAATTAATCGAGAAGAATGCAAAAGTTGAACAGGCTGTTTCATTAATAAAAGAGACCGGAGAAGGTTTAACTAAAAGGCAGAAAGAAATTCTTGTGCTTTTAAAAGAGCGGGGAAAATGTTCACTAATCGAGTTTGAGGAGATAGCAAAAACAACGCGCGCAACAATGAAAAAGCTTGCAGAGGGTGGTTTTGTAAAAATAGAGGAAGAATATATTTACAGAAACCCGCTGTCGATTTTTAAAGATGTTGAAATCGAGCCTTTATTTGAGCTTTCGGGTGAACAGATTACGGCTTATGAGGGTATAAAGGCTAAATTAAAATCACAAAAACCAATTCTTCTCCATGGCGTAACAGCTTCCGGAAAGACAGAGGTTTATTTCAAGCTTATAAAAGATGTAATAGATTCCGGAAGAAATGTTCTGTTTTTAGCGCCGGAAATTGCGCTTGCCTCCCAGCTAACCAAGCGTCTTGCGCGCAAATTCGGGATAAAAGATGTTGCAATATGGCACAGCAGTATTTCAGAAGGCGAAAAGTATGATGTTTGGCAGAGACTTTATAAAGACGAAATCAAAATCCTAGCAGGTGCTCGCTCTGCCGTATTTGCGCCTCTTCAAAATATCGGGTTAATTATAATAGATGAAGAGCATGAAGGTGCTTATAAACAAACAAATCCCGCTCCACGGTATGACGCAAGAGTAGTTGCAAGGCGTTTAGCGCAATTCCATCAGGCACCACTCTTGTTGGGTTCGGCAACCCCTGATGTTTCAACTTATTATTATGCAACAAACAACAATAACCTTTTTGAGATGAAACACCGGTTTAACAACTCCCCGCTTGCGCTTCCGCAGGTTATAAATATGCAGGAGTACGGCAAAGCCGCATATAGAGGGATTATCTCAAAACCTCTTCAGACAGAGATTACAGAGACTCTGGAGCGTAAACAGCAGGTAATACTTTTAATGAACCGGCGCGGGTATTCTACATATACGCAGTGTCGTGCGTGCGGAACGGTAATAGAATGTCCGGACTGTTCTATACCAATGATTTGGCATACCAGTATAAAAAAACTCAAATGCCACTACTGTAATAGAGAAATGAGTTTTCCGGACTATTGCCCCTCTTGCGGAAGCGATGCTCTTTCAACTTCCGGAGTCGGAACTCAGAAGATTGAAATATTAATAAAAGAGCTTTATCCGGACGCACGGGTAGAAAGAATAGACAGCGATATTTTAACAAGAAAAAATGCGCATATTGAGCTTTTGAACAAATTCCAGAACGGCGAAATAGATATTCTTGTAGGCACCCAGATGATAGCAAAAGGGCTTGATAACCCGAATGTTACGCTTGTAGGTGTATTGAGTGCTGATTCCGGATTTAATATTCCGGATTTCAGGGCCTCGGAAAGAGGGTTCCAGCTTCTTACACAGGTGGCCGGAAGAGCAGGAAGAGGAGAATTTAAAGGAAAGGTGCTATTCCAAACCTATAATCCGGATTATTACGCATTCCAGACCGCTAAGTCCCAAAATTATGAAAAATTCTTTGAGACAGAAATAAAAGCACGTCAGGAATTTGACTATCCGCCGTTTAGTCAGATAATAAGGCTTATTCTGTCCTCAGAGAATAATTTTAGAGCCGAGAAATCAGCAATGGAAATTGCTCTTAGACTAAATACTATGACAGACAAATTCGGTTTTGGAGAATATTTAGAGACTCTGGGGCCGACACCGTGTGTTATAGAAAAATTGCACGGGTTCTATCGTTTCCAAATCTTAATTAAAAACAAACTTTCACAAAAAGGCCACGATTTTGTCTCAAAATTCCTGAACAAGATTACACTCCCCAAGGACATAAAACTTGCAATAGATGTGGATCCTTTAGATATTTTGTAACAATTTCTTAACATATCCTAAAGTTTTGAAAAAAAAATGCCGTTAATGAAATTGGTTGTACAAAATAAAGGAGTGAATTTATGGTTCAAGATTTTAACAACATTAATTTTAGTATTAACGGTATGCAGAGTTTTTTCAAGGAACAAGGGGTTGAAATAAATTCCAGTGATTCTAAAAAATTAGAAAGCATTTTTAATGAATGCGATACTACGAATGAAAAAGGGGAAAAGAAGCCTGACGGTGTATTGACAGGAAATGAAAGAACAAGCTTTATGGATAAGGTTAAATCTGCTTGTCCGAATATTTATCAAAAAGTTGTAGATTTCTTTACGGTGATAGATGTAAAAGAAGACCTTGAGGCTGCTCGTAAAGAAACTATAGAGTCATTGAAAGACCAAAATACAAAGGAACAGGATAAGAAAAACGATCCAGATTTTATGGATTGATATTAGAAGGGCGGCTTAAACGATTTTCGTTTAAGCCGCCCCATTTTTTTTATTTCTTTACTATACTTTAGCAACTGCCCTTGGCCCTGCGTTAACAATTTCAGCCGGCATATTTGGATATTTTGAAGCAAAATTATCTGCAAACATTTGCGCAAGTTTGTTAGCTGCTTCATCATAAGCGTTCTTATCTGCCCACATTCCTCTTGCATCAAGCATTTCATCAGGAACATTCGGACAAGATGTCGGATAGTCAACATTGAATATATCATGGTGCTTGAATTCAATGTTATCAAATGAGCCGTTTAATGCTGCTGTTACCATTGCTCTTGTGTAGCTTAGTTTCATACGTTTAGCGCCTGAAGCAGCACTTCCGCCTGCCCAGCCTGTATTTACAAGATAAACCTTGGTTCCGTATTTTTCAAGTTTTTCACCGAGCATTTCTGCGTAAACAGAAGCGTCCATAGGCATAAACGGTTCGCCAAACAAGGTTGAGAATGTTGGCTGCGGCTCTGTTACACCCCTTTCAGTTCCTGCAAGTTTAGATGTGAAACCTGTTACAAAATGGTACATTGCAGCGTTTTTATCCAATCTTGATATTGGAGGAAGTACACCGAACGCATCAGCTGTTAAGAATATAACAACTTTTGGAATTCCGCCTTTTGAAGGGATTTGAGCGTTATCAATATAATCAATCGGATAGCCGACTCTTGTATTTTCTGTTAAGCTTCCGTCATTAAAGTCAAATTCCCTTGTGTTTTTATCCATAACAACGTTTTCAACCAGAGAACCAAACTTGATTGCGTTATAGATTTCAGGTTCGTGTTCTTTTGAAAGGTTAATACATTTTGCATAGCAGCCGCCTTCAAAGTTGAATACACCGTCCGGAGACCAGCCGTGTTCGTCATCACCGATTAATTTACGGTTTGGATCAGCTGATAAGGTTGTTTTACCAGTTCCGGAAAGTCCGAAGAATACAGCTGTTTCATGTGTTTCAGGATCCATATTAGCAGAACAATGCATAGGAAGAACATTCTTCTTTGTCATAATATAGTTCATTGTCGCAAATACAGATTTCTTGATTTCTCCTGAGTATTGAGAACCGCAGATGATAATCTGATGAGCTTCATAATCTATTGCAATACAAGCTTCCGAATTAACCCCGTCAACTTCAGGATCGCATTTAAATCCCGGCGCGCAGAGGATTGTATAATCCGGAGTGCCGTAATTTGCAAGTTCTTCTGCTGTCGGACGGATTAATAACTGGTGAATAAACAAGTTCTGGCTTGCCATTTCGTTAATAACTCTGAATTTTTGAGTATATGTTTTATCAGCCCCTGCAAAGCCGTCAAAAATAAATACTTCGCGGTTTTGCAAGTAAGAGGCAATTTTACCTTTTATTGCATTAAATTTTTCTCTCGTAATAGGTCTGTTGACTTTTCCCCAGGCAATTTCATTGTGAATAGACGGAGTGTCAACAATAAATTTATCTTTAGGAGAACGGCCTGTGTATTTTCCTGTTGTTACAACAAGAGCTCCCGTATTACTTAAAGCGCCTTCTCCTCTTTCCAGAGCTTTTTCTGTAAGTGCGGCAGGTGAAAGATTTCTATATACTGCCTTTGCACCAATAATACCTAGTTTCTCAATTCCGTAAGTTTCCATATTTCGGCTTCCTCCTTTTCTAAAGCTTATATATTTATATTATAAACAGCTTAAAAATGCAATAAAAAAAGCGGATTTCCCGCTTTTTGTTACATTTATGAATTCTGTAATCCCCGCTTGAATTCTTCCGGCCGGCTTGAACGCGCCAGAGCATCTTCGAGCGTAATCTTTTTTCTCATATACAAATCTCTTAAAGACATCTCTAAAGTCTGCATACCAAAACCGGAGTTAGTCTGCATTGTAGAGTAGATTTGCGCAGCCTTAGCTTCACGAATCAAGTTAGCGATAGCAGGTATTACAAGCATAACTTCCTGCGCCATAACACGTCCCTGCTTAGTACCGTCAGATTGAAGCAGCGGTAACAGAGTTTGAGAGAATACAGCTACAAGAGAGTTTGAAAGCTGTACACGAACCTGCTGCTGCTGACCTTCCGGAAATACGTCAATAATACGGTCAATAGTTTGTGAAGCAGAAGATGTGTGCAATGTTCCGAATACCAAGTGACCGGTTTCAGCAGCTGTCAGCGCTAACCTAATGGTATCCAAGTCACGCATCTCACCTACCAGAATGATATCAGGGTCTTCACGAAGTGCTGATTTAAGCGCGTTAGCGAAACTTCTTGTATCCTGGCCTAATTCTCTCTGGTGGATAATAGAACGTTTTGACGGGTGAATAAATTCGATAGGGTCCTCTATCGTCAAAATGTGTTCTGAACGTGTTTCGTTAATATAGTTAATCATTGCTGCCAGAGTTGTTGATTTACCGGAACCTGTAGGACCTGTTACAAGAACAAGACCGCGTGGTTTTTCTGCAATTTTTCTAACTGTGTCTGATAAACCTAATTCTTTGAAAGACGGAACTTTTGATGCAATAACACGAAATGCTGCTGCATAGTTTCCTCTATCTTTATAAATATTTACCCTGAAACGGCTTAAGCCCTGAATCCCGTATGAAAAGTCAAGTTCCCAGTCTTGTTCAAGTTTACGTCTTTGTTCCTTGTTAAGCATAGGAAATAACAATAATTCAACTTCTTCAGGTTTCAATGCCGGAACGTCCATTCTTTGCAGGTTGCCGTCAATACGTACAACCGGGGGAAGTCCTGCAGATATATGTAAATCGGAACCTCTCTGCTTAACAACAACTTCCAAATATTTTTCTATAAGCATTATAAAAAGCCCTCATTTTTTATAGGTAATTGTACCTTGGTGCACTCTTTTACATTAAAACTATAGCATATAATATTTTTTTTGTAAATAAAAAAAGCATACTCTATTTAGAGCATGCCTATATCTACTTTCCAGCTAAATACTCGTTAATGGCCTTAGCCGCTTTTTTTCCTGCACCCATCGCATTTATTGCATTAGATTCACCAACAGGTGCCACATCTCCTCCGGCAAATATTGCAGGAATTGATGTCTCTCTGGTTTCAGGGTTTACAACAAAATACCCTTTTTTATCCATTTCAAAATCCAATCCGTCCAGGTGGGCAGATTTTTGGATTATAGGATTAGGTCCTGTTCCCAGTGCTACAATAACAGTATCTACATCAAGCGTAGAGTATCTGCCTGTCCCAACCGGTCTGCGTCTTCCGGACTCATCCGGTTCGCCAAGCTCCATTATTTCAAATTTCATACCGGCTGCATAACCATCTTTTTCAAGAATTTCACAAGGCGCATGCAAGAACTGGAATATAACTCCTTCTTCTTTTGCATGTCTGATTTCCTCTAGTCTTGCAGGAAGTTCGGCTTCAGTTCTTCTATAGACTATATAAACTTTTTCAAATCCGACTCTGACAGCAGTTCTTGCAGCATCCATTGCAACATTACCGCCGCCTATTACTGCAACTGATTTACCAACCTTTAAAGGTGTTGCACATGTATCTTCGTTTGCGTGCATTAAGTTAACTCTGGTTAAAAATTCATTTGCGGAGAATACTCCATTAAGGTTCTCTCCCGGAATATGCATCATCTTAGGAAGTCCGGCGCCTGAGCAGATAAATATTGCATCATAGCCTTCTTCCTGAAGCTGTTTTAAGGTTATAGATTTACCCACAATAACATTCTTTTCGAATTTTACTCCCATATCCATTAATGATTTAATTTCCCTGTCAAGAACAGTTCTTGGAAGTCTAAATGGTGGGATTCCGTATCTTAATACGCCGCCGAATTCATGTAATGCTTCAAATATTGTCACATCATGGCCGGCTTTTCTTAAATCACAAGCTGCTGTCATACCAGCACAGCCGGAGCCTACTATCGCTACTTTCTTACCTGATGGAGTAATTTTAGCTGGCTCCGGCGATGTATTATCGCCGACATAACGTTCTAAGGCGCCAATTGCAATGGCTTCGCCCTTGATACCTAAAACACAATTCCCCTCACACTGTCTTTCCTGCGGACAAACACGGCCGCAAACAGACGGAAGCATACTCGTTTGACGTATTATATCGCCGGCTTCATCAAGATTATCTTCCTTTAAAGCTTTTATAAATTCCGGAATCTGGATATTTACCGGACATCCCTGAACACATCTCGGGTTTTTACAATGCAGACATCTATCAGCTTCTGCTTTAACTTGCTCTGCGGTCAAATTTTCTTCAACAGGCAGAAAATTATGACGACGCTCTGTTTTATCTTGTTCTTTCGGTCTTTGACGCATACTAACAACTCTCCTTATATTTCCAGTATAGCAAAAAAATATTTTATTGTATAATATTTCATATGAAAAATATTATTTTTATATTTGGAACACGTCCGGAAATTATTAAACTTGCGCCTGTCATTCTTGAGATGAGGAAATATCCGGAGAAATACAATGTTATTATATGTAACACAGAACAGCAAAAAGAATTATCAAACCAAACACTCGCATATTTTGGTCTGAGGGCGGATATTAATCTTGACAGTATGCGCGAAAATCAATCTTTATCATCAATTCAGGCAAGATTGCTGACATCTCTGGATAGAGTATTTAACGAAAATAAAATTGATGCTGCAATTGTACAAGGTGATACAATGACCGTACTTTGCGGGGCTTTAACAAGTTTTTATCATAAAATTCCGGTATTCCATGTAGAAGCCGGTTTGCGCTCATACGACATTTATGAGCCGTTCCCGGAAGAGGTTATGAGGCAGATGACTTCAAGAGTCGCGGAATTGCATTTTGCTCCAACTAATATTAACAAAGAGGCGTTATTAAAGGAAAATATTTCTGAAAATAAAATACATGTGGTTGGAAATACGGTAATCGACGCGCTTTTTTGTTTATCTAAAGAGGTTGTTGAAAATTCCGAAATATTTTATAAAGAAAAAGATATTCCAATTGATGATAAGCTTGTTTTAATAACGGCTCATAGACGGGAAAACCACGGAGAAAGAATTGATAGAATTATTGATGCAATATCTTATTTAGCTGAAAAATATTCTAATCATACATTTGTAATACCGGTTCACCCGAATCCTAATGTTAAAAATAAGATACAGAATAGATTAGGCAGTTTTAAAAATATCTATCTTTTACCTCCGCTTGATTATCCGTATCTGGTTTATTTGATGAAGAATGCCAAACTTATTTTGACAGATTCAGGCGGAATTCAGGAAGAAGCACCATCTTTTGCCTGCCCGACTCTTGTTATGAGGTATGAGACCGAACGCAAAGAAGGTATTGATGCCGGTGTGTCTAAGCTTGTCGGTGCTGATTATGATGTGATTATAAAAGAATCAGAAAAGATTTTGGCCCTGCCAAAAGATGAAACCAGATTGAAAGTTCAAAATCCATATGGAGACGGAAAATCTGCTTCCAGAATAGAAAATATTATAAAAGAATTTTTTAATATTTAATATGATTCAGTAATTTACCATTTCCCAAAATGCATTTTTTGTTTTGCTGTATATTGAATCTGTTCAACCTGCGGCGTATCATCGGCAGTGTAGCCTAAACCTATATAGCAGGGTAATAGATAATCTGTAGGGGCTTCTACTGATTTAGCAACATTTATACCTTCTTCTCCGACAGGAATTCTCATAGAACAGGCTAAGCCCTCCGCGGTTGCTGCTAAGAATATATTTTCTATAACACACCAGATAGACGCAATAGGATTTAAAGAACTTACTGATAAAGGCTTCATCACACCGGAATTTGATTTGAAAAATGGTAAAATTATATGAGATGCATTATATAACATTGAATACTGTCTGGGCATTGCTATTGCATACATTTTTTGCTGCGGGGTTCCATTAACCAGAGTTCTCTTTAATATTTCAAGTGCCGGCTCAATCCCTTGTTTTACAAATTGAAGAACATTTTTCTTATCTTTTTCATTCTGAATAATAACGAATTCCCAATTCCTTAAATGATCATGGGTAGGCGCCTGTAAACCGGCGTCTATAATTTTTTCAATAATATTATCCTGAACAATCTGATTTTTAAAATCTCAAATGATTTTTCTTTTGTATATAGCATCATATAATTCCATTATATTGGTCTCCCCTTTATTATATAGTGAATGATGATTATTTCAAAGGTATTACACCGGTACAAATAAATTATATCTAATTAAAATAAAAACTCCAATTTTAAATTGGAGTTTTTTTATTTAAATGACGGGCTTAACGCTCACAGGTTCGAACATTTAATTCGAAGATTTGCAAGCAATTTAGCCAGTTATAATAATTTTAAGCAACTTGAACAGTATATCCAAGTTCTTTAATTATTTTTAATGCAGTAGATAATTGCGGTTGTTGTTCTCCGTTAAAAATTGCGTAAAGATTACTTCTGGATATTCCAGTCTTTTTAGAAATACCCAAAATAGAATCTTTTGCCCTTACAGCATATTCTAAAGCTTTTACAAAAGCATTCAAGTCATTATCTTGTAAAAACTCTTGAAAACCGATATTAATCCATTCTTTAATATCGTCATCTGTTTTTAAATCATCTAATATGTATT
>CALUSZ010000064.1 GCA_944323495.1 Candidatus Gastranaerophilales bacterium | reverse complement strand
CCTACATACCATGCAAGATGGATAAGCGATTCAAAATGATTTTTGCTTAAAAACTCTTCTACGGAGTTAGAATCCAGAAGGTTCATTTCATACTGGACAAGTCCGTCTTTTTCAGGAGCAAAAGGAGGATAAACAAGCGAATGAACTTCATACCCTCTATTCAAAAGTTCATTTACGACATTTTGTCCGATAAAACCAGTTCCTCCGGTGATTAAAACTTTTTTCTCCATAATTTAAACCCTTCCTGCAAGGCTAACATACTGGTTTTGAGCTTCCCAGACTTTCCAAGGCGCTTTATTATTTTCCCAGTATTCATTGAGTTCTATTTTGTCTCTTAAAGTATCCATCGGACGCCAAAATCCAGAATGCTTATATGCATTGAGTTCGCCATCGAGTGCAATATTTTCCAGAGGTTTTCTCTCAAAAATCTCTGTTGTATCGTTTGAAATATATCTAAACACTTCAGGTTCGCAGACAAAGAAACCTCCGTTAATCCACCCGCCGTCACCTTGCGGTTTTTCCTTGAAAGAAGTTATAGTGTTATCGCTTCTTATATCGAGAGCCCCGAACCTTCCGGAGGGCTGGACGGCTGTCATTGTCATTAATTTACCGGATTTTTTATGAAATTCAACCAGTTTTGAGATATTAACATCACTGACTCCATCACCATAAGTCAGAAGGAACGGTTCATTTCCGACATATTCTTCAGCACGCTTAATTCTCCCGCCAGTCATTGTATTCTGACCGGTATAAAGCATTGTAACTTTCCACGGCTCTGTTCTCATTTTGTGAAGCTCTATTGTATTGGTTTTCATATCAATAGTTAAATCTGAATACCTCTGATAATAATGAACAAAATAATCCTTAATCATATGTGACTTATATCCGGTAAGAATTACAAACTCATTAAACCCATAGTGGGAATAAATTTTCATAATATGCCACAGAATCGGATATCCGCCAATTTCTACCATTGGTTTTGGTTTAGAAACTGTTTCTTCACCAAGCCTTGTGCCCAGCCCGCCTGCTAAAATAAGAACCTTCATAAATCTGCCTTTCTTAGTTTGAATTCCATATTAAAAATTGTTATTACTTTATACATAGAGTTAAATATTGCTGTATTTTTGATAGAGAAAATTCGTTCTGCCAAACTCTTTTCAATTCTGTAATTTTTAACTAAAAGTTTCTCTACTTGTTTTTGTAAATGTTTATCCGAAGTCAAAAATTTCATCTGTCGATTTTTAATACATTTTGCATATTCAGCAACTTTTTGGGCTTTTTTTATTGAAATTCCTTTCCCTTCAAATCTATAATCCAAAAGCACTTCGGGAATTACATAAAACCTTCCCTTCAAAAATAATCTGCTGTATAAATCAATATCATCGCAAACTTCATAATCTTCGCGATATAAAAAATCTTCTCTGTTCTGAGCCGGCATTTTTATCATAACTGTCGAATGTCCCAAAAAATCCTTTGTTAAAAAATCTAACAACCCAGGATTTTCTGGCGCTTTAATAACCTTATTTTCAGGAAATCTCCTAAAATATGAGGCGCATAGCAAAATATCCGGATTTTCCTTGAACACGTTAACCTGTTTTTCTAATCTTGAAGGGTAAGCAATGTCATCAGAATCCATTACAGCATAATATTTCCCACGCATATTTTGTAATCCCAAGTTTCTGGCATGCGCACAACCTTTATTTTCTTTTATTTCAAAATACCTTATTCTGCTATCATTATAAGAGTCTACAATCGCTTTAATATCACTATCAGACCCATTATTTATAATAAGAAACTCAAAATCTTTATAAGTCTGGTTTAGGATACTTTTGATAGCTTCTCTTAAAACAGGTTCCGGAGTATTATAAACAGGCATTACAACAGAAACTTCAGCCATTTTTCCTGCCTCCAAACCAGCTATAAGAGCTTTTTGTTTTCTGCAAAAACTTTTCCTTATCCTCAACCAGCAATTCTAAATCACGTTTTTTGATTGATTTAAAGAATTCTTTTGTTAAGTCACCCCTGTAATAATAGAACTGAAACTCATTGGAAAATCGGGTTAAGAATTCGGGCTTCAAATCATCACTCAAGCGTTTTAAGTTCCATAAATATGCGCGGTATTGATTGACGAGTTTCTGGGGGGTAAATATTTCTTTCTTCTCGGGATTCTCGTCCAAAAACCTGCCAATCTCTTCATACTCATCACATACACAATAAATTTTCTTCGGGTTATTGACTGATGAATTCGGATTATCCTGTCTGTAGTATAAAAGAGGTTCGTCTAAAAGATACACTTTATCTACACTTGCCAGTACTTTGAATGTAAAAGACATATCCTGGTAAGAAGCGCCGGAGGTTTCTAACAGTCGTAAATTATTCTTATCCAAAAAACTCTTCCTATAAATCCCCGCCCAGATACTTGCATGAGATGTGAAGATTTTCATATTGTCTTTTGGTGCAAAGGGGTGTCTCTTTGCGCATCTGCTAACCAGGCCGCTCTTTTTCTTTTTGTTCTTTAATGACCAGTAGTTATAAAAATTACATTTGACTAAATCAAGATTTTCTTTTTCTGCAATTGAGTAAAGTTTTTCATAAATGGTTTTATCCAAAATATCATCAGGTTCAAAGACTGCAACAAATTCTCCTTGAGCTTCTTTCAAACCTCTATTTATTGTTGCTCCATAACCCTCGTTTGGTTTATCAATGACTCTTATTCTTGAATCTTTTGAAGCGTATTCTTTCAAAATTTCTAACGAGTTATCAGTCGAACCATCATTTATACAAAGGATCTCTAAATCTGACAGTGTCTGATTAATGACACTATCTAATGCCTCTCTTAGAAACCTCTCTGCATTATAT
>CALUSZ010000063.1 GCA_944323495.1 Candidatus Gastranaerophilales bacterium | reverse complement strand
AGATTAAAAGAATTACTGAAAGATGAACAAAATCTCTCTAACGATTATTACAGATCTATTCTTTCTGTTCTGAAAAAATTTCCTGATAATGCCGAATTCATACTGGATAAACTGGAAAGTACCAAATTCAGCCGGACGAAGATTATCCATTTTATAACTTATGGAGGCTACAATCCAGAGCTTAAACAGTCAAATATTATCCTGGAAGCAATGAGTTTGTCAGGGAAGTATAGCTATATTCCAGACAAAGATATAAAAATCCTGCTTGAAATGGAGCCGGAAAAATTAGCAAAAGCGCTGGAAATTGTTAAAACCTGCAAAGCCCAAAATGAAAACTCTGATATAACAAACAGCTTTAGAGCGCTGGCAGAAGCAAAAATTGATGACATTGAAGGCTTTACCAATTTTATGGTTTCCATTTCAAAACTCGATGGTCTTAATGAATACGCTATGAATGGATTTATTAATATTAGTCCTGAAAAACGGAGTTTACTTGTCGACTTCGTCAATAATTATGAAAAAACAAAAGAAAGTTCCGGAGCATTAAAAAATGATTTCTTCTTATTTGGAAACAAGTCGTTATCAGCACAAAACCTGCTAAGCATTGCCCAATTTGAGCCGGATAAAATTGCAGCACTACGGGATATTTATACAATAGGTTCTGACAGCGGCGAAAACATTTATAACTATGAAACCCTTAACACACTATTCAATTGCAGCACAGAACAAATCCGCCTGATTGAAAAATTTGCACAAATCCGCAACACTAAAGGCAAATATGAATTTTCAGCCAACGGTTCCATTGAAGAATTGGCGGATTATCCGGCAGAAAAATTAGAAAGACTTTTGGGTCTGACACAGCTTAAAGGTACCGGGGATGAAGCTCTTTATAATTGCAGTGATGTCCTAAGATTTGCAAAATGTCCGGATGATAAGGTTGATTTAATGTTCGAATTTGCAAAATTAAAAGCACAGGGCTTAAATAAAAAAGAATATGCTGTTTACAAATTTAATTTTAACGAGCTTGCTGCCGTTGAACGGGAAAAGCTTGAAATACTTCTTGAACTTGCACAAATGAAAAAAGACGGAGAATTAATCTTTAACTATCCGGATTCACTATTGAGTCTTTGCAATCAAAGTCCTGAAAAGTTAAAAGAGATTATCGAATTTATGCGTAATAATCCGGACGCGGATAAGTATGAAATATCTAATTTAAGACGTAAAACGTTGGAACAACTACAGGTTCTGAACGGTAAGACAATAGATACATCTAAATTAGATCAAAAACAAATTGAGCTTGAAGAAATTTTTGACAACGTTTTTAAAGAGAACGGCACGCTTGATGCAGAAGTTATCCGTGAAGCTTGTACGAAAGCAGACGGAACTCTGGATGAAGGTGCAATTAAAATTCTTACGGATCTGGCTCCAAAACAAAGATATGATTTTGGCGGGCGCGGAACAGATTTTATAATAAACGCTGTAAAAAGCTTCCGGAACGCAGACGGAATTGTGGACATTGCCCGATATCAGGAATTAAAAACCAAAATTCAAGAGTATTGTACAAAAACACCTATTTTACAGGAGAATACAAATATGACTTTTGATGCCATGTATTCTCTTGCACACCGCAGCGGAGAAAATGCGGACAAAGCTATTGAACAAGCTCTAAGCTTTATTTCTACTATAGACAATCCTGATATTGCATACGATGCATTATCTATCGTAAAAGATTTAAACGACGGAGTTAATGAACTGAAAAATATAATAGATAAATACAGTGAAAACATTGCAGCAGGACGAATTTCACGCAAAGATTTAAATAAATATAAAGAATTGTCTATGCTATCTGGAGAAAAGGAGGGCCTGTCTTCAGCAAGATTCCTTGGTTTGCTAAATTTTGCCGAAACAGTTAATAATTACTCCGAATTCAGCCGTTCGATACAAAGCCTTAACCCGGAAGCCATTGATGATTCCGGCAAAATTTTTGAATTTGCACAGGGTTTAAAGAATATTTTTGCTGATAATAATTATAATATTTACGATATATTAGAAAACCAGAAAACAGTTCCGCGTCAGATTGATATTGAAGCATTAAAAATGTTATCAGAAACTTATAGCAACAATAAAATTTATAGCTGGGATGTTACAATTCTGCTGAAAGGCCTCAATGATATTAATTTTAGTGTATTTACTAAAATATTAGAAAAATTTAACGGCAAAAATGATATCACATTTGGCTTCACATCGGTTCCAGCACAAGACAACTACATTCCAATCAAAGATTTGCAAAACTTCATGGCAGAAATTAAAACGCAGGAGGATGCTGAATTAGTATCATTTATACTTGATTCCAATAAAGGAATTTCATATTCGCAATACGGTCATAACATGGAACTCCCTGACGCGGCAAATATAATAAATAATGCTAAAAAATATCCTAATCTTACGAATTGGATAAAATCATATAATATTGAAGACGGCGTAAATCTGTTGATTCATGACTGGGATAGTTCCGGAATTGAAGGCTATATTTCACAAATGAATGCAGAACAGCGTAATTTCTGCGCACAACTGGCTGCGATTAAAAATCCAAACGATCAGCAACTGCTACATATTGGAACTGTTAATGATAGCCATTTTGAAATATTTAAAAACATCCCACCGGAAAAATACGATTCCGTTTTGCAACTAGGTGCTAAATTATATGATGCATCAATGTTATTCACAGTTTTAAAAGACCTCACACCTGAACAAACCGCAAAATTTACAGAGTTCATAGACAAAGGTTTTGCACCGGACAAATATGACGAGATTATACAAATACTCCGTTCGGAAAAAATATTCGGCAATAAAGAAGTCTATGACAAACTCCTTGCACAAATAGATTCAGTAGAAACTTACAGCATGAATATTGAAACCATCAGGGATATTGTATGCCATCCTTATAATGAAAAAGGGTTCAATTATATAATGGATAATCTTAAAAATGAAAATTTTGTAACTCCGGAAGCTTTGATTAACTATATCTCACTTGATTCAAAAAATATTGATAATCTGGAATATCTAAAAACTTCATCAAATCTTATTGCGACCCCGGAATTCCTGTCAGAAATTTTGGCGGGAATGGATAAATCCAAAATGATTGTTTTTAATGAAATGGTTAACGAATTAAAAACCCACAATGATAATTTCAGCTATGATATGGAAAATTTAAGTAAAATGATGCGTTCTAATGAAGATATGGATTCTGCAACGGCCTTAAACTTCCAAAAGCTTTACAGAATGTATGATGAAAACGGTAACCATATTATTCCGGCAACGAGTCTCTTTGATTTAGCAAAAAACAATGAAATAGCTGAGAAAATACTTGGCCAAAGAGCTTCTGATGTCAAAAAATTAAATCTGACAGATTACAAAGTACCGGAAGGTGCCGTCAAAAATCTTGCAGAGAACATGCCTGATGAATTTAAAGTTATACTCTATAACAATAACGGTGAATTTACGGAAAAAGAATATCTGGATTTACTCAAAAAACTTAACGAAAATGAATATCTTCGTGACGCTCTTGCAGAATTTGAACAAACCGGCACAATTAACCTTAATGTGTTTAGCAATAAAGAAGTAGCACTAGCACTTCTTAACAACGATCCCCAATTACTCGGGATTATTAAGAGTTCACCGGAACTAATCCATAACAATCCGGGCTCTGTTAAACAAAACTTATATATGGTTAATGAACTTCTTGATGAACAACTCAACCGATATAAAGACTTTGTAACAACTAATCCGGGTCTGCTGCCGCCGACAGTAACAGTTGAAAGCTTTCTCAAAGAAATTGATAAATATATTCACGGAGAAGAAAATTCTGCGATGATGTTCAAACTGGCAAATATCTATGGTGCAAAAAATATTAAAAACAGCATTGCTAAAAATATGGATCCGAAAAATTTTGACAGCGAACTAGGAACACTGCTTCGATATTCAGAAACAGATTTCGCTCCGCTATTCACCAAAATTTTTGCGATGAAAGATGTCGGAGATAAAGAATTTGAATTAATAATGCGTGTTGCCGATTTTACAGATACACACGGCAAATACTCATACGGTGATGAAAATGATGTAAAACTTCTTGAGCAGGATTTTGGAGAAATTCTTGAAAAAATCGCTGCAAGCGGTAAATTTGACAAACAGGCCTTCTTTGAAGATGTTTATCAGGGGCTTTTAAGCGCCAATGTCAAGGGTTTTGACCCGATGACGCCGGAACAATTAAAAATCATTGCAGACTCTGATTTCATTAGCAATCCTAATATTAAGCCGCAAGATTGGGCTGAATTTACTAAATTTACACCTGAAGTCAGAACAATTATCAGTTCACTGCTGGAAAACAATTCATTTGATAACATCAAAAAAATTCTTTCACTATCGGATGATAATTCAAATGCGCTTGCAGGTATGAGTTTTTCTGATAAGATGAAAATGCTCGATATCGTTGACAGTTTTAAAAGAGAAGATATTGATGCACTTGAGAAAGCAGGATATAATATTAACAATGCCATTATGAAAGTAGTTAAAGCGTTAAGTCTTGAAAAGAAATTCATACAAACTTCCCCTGCTAAACAACAGGCTTTTCTGAAAGGTATTATCGCCAATAACAATCCGCGTGCTGAATACCTGCTTAAAAATACTGATTTTACAACAGAAGAGTTCGCAAACGGAATCCCTCTTAAATATCCGCGCTCTAAATTTGTTTTCGATATAGAAAAAGCAATGGCAGGTTTAACCCCTGTAGAGCAAAGCAATGTCCTGAAATACTTTGATATCTATAAAACAGAACAGGGCTTTGAAGGAATTCCTGTAATCCCTAAAAATTCAGAAATTAAACTTTCTGAAGCTGAAAAAGCCGCTGCAGACAAACTTGCAGGCTTCATAGAAGAATTTACAACTAAGAATGAAGCAATGGTGAAAGAGCCGGAATTAAAATCCTTACTGGATTCGCTTGTTCAAGGGCTGCCGGAATTTACGACTATTGTCGGCAAAGCTCAACATGGAACTCATGCTTATACCGTAGATATTCACACTCTAAAAGTTCTTCAAT